>JAYVNK010000119.1:0-5894 GCA_043758475.1 Comamonadaceae bacterium
CAATTCGTCCTTTTGCGCGTGGCTTAGTTGGCTTAGATTCGGCAGATCTTGCATTGCGCTGGATTGTCACTCATGCGCTCATGGGGGCTGAGTAGTTACCCTATTTCCTGAACGCATCATTGCAGCTTTGACAGCGGCACCGGCGGCCTAAGCGCTGTAAAGGCGCCGCACGACAGCGCAGCCCAATGAAAACACCATCCGCTTTGCTGACAACGGCGGCGCGCGTAATGTTTCGTGCGGTACGGCGCATTTTGATCAAGCGGGTCGCAGCAAAAATTTCACCTGGTATGATAAAATGCCATACCATGAACAAAGCCAAAATTGCCATCACAGTCAGCCCGCTTGTGTTGAGCAGACTGGATGCCTGGGTGCAAAGCGAGCACTTCGCCAGCCGCAGCGAGGCCATTGAACAAGCCGTTGAAGCACAGCTAAAGCGCCTGGAGCGCACGCGGCTGTCGGAGCAATGCGCACGGCTTGATGTGGCCGAAGAGCAGGCCATGGCAGACATCGGCTTGGCGACAGATGCTGCGACATGGCCAGCGTTTTAAGAGGCGAGATACGCTGGGCTGAGCTTGATCCCGCGCGTGGCAACGAACAACAAGGCACGCGCCCCGTGCTCATCATCAGCCACGACGTTTTTAACGAACGGTCAGGCACGGTGCTGGCCATGGCGATTACGTCGCAGCCCCAGCGCGCAGGTTTTCCGTTGACCTTGCCGCTGGGCAAACTTGGCGGTAAAGACGCTTGGTTGAAGATCAGCCAGGTCCGCGTTTTGTCTACACAGCGCCTTGGGCGCAAACTGGGCAAAGTAACGCCCGAGCAGCTAGCGCAGGCGATTGATGGGCTTCATGAAATTGTGGGCGATTGAACCGGCGAACGAGGAAATTCTGCTTTGTGCAGGCAGCCCAATGACACCGCAGTTCGAGCACGGCGGTGGCGCGGTGAAACCACCGTGGGAGCGCCGTTATGACCGGTAGACACAAGCTTGATGCGCATCAGCTTAATCCTTAATTGATTCATATATAATAGCAAGCTATTTATACAGGACAAGGACTACAGGCCAAATATATCATGATAGTTGATCTGCGAAGCGACACCGTAACCCAGCCAACCCCGGCCATGCGCGCGGCCATGTTGGCCGCGCCCCTGGGCGACGACGTGTTTGGCGACGACCCCACCGTCAACGCCTTGCAGGACAAAATCGCGGCGCTGCTGGGCTTTGAAGCGGCGCTGTTTGTGCCGACCGGAACCCAAAGCAATTTCTGCGCGATTTTGAGCCACTGCCAGCGCGGGGATGAGTACATCGTGGGCCAAATGGCGCATGCTTACCGTTGGGAAGGCGGTGGCGCGGCGGTGTTTGGCAGTGTGCAGCCGCAGCCGTTGAGCCATCAAGCCGACGGCACTTTGCTGCTTGCTGACATCGAAGCCGCCATCAAGCCCGACGACGCGCACTTTGCCCGCACCCGCATGCTCGCGCTGGAGAACACATGGGGCGGCGTGGTGTTGCCGTTTGACTATGTGAAGCAGGCCACGCAACTTGGAAAATCCAAAGGCTTGGCCCGCCATCTGGACGGTGCGCGGCTGTTCAACGCGGCCGTGGCGCAGGCGGCCAAGCGGCGAGCCGACTCTGGCATTGCCAGTCAGGTACAGGCGGGAAATAATGCTAGAACTGACGCCGGAACAGATGCCAGAGCCGACGTTTACGCTGAGGCCAGAGCCATCGCCCAATGCTTCGACAGCGTCTCCGTCTGCTTCAGCAAGGGCCTGGGCGCGCCGGTGGGCTCAGCGCTGTGTGGCAGCCGGGACTTCATCGCCCGCGCGCACCGCATCCGCAAAATGGCCGGCGGCGGCATGCGCCAGGCGGGCGTGCTGGCGGCGGCAGCGCTCTACGCGCTGGAGCACAACGTGGAGCGTCTGACGGACGACCATTCGCTGGCACGGCGCCTGGCGGATGGGCTGGCGGGCATCGATGGTCTGCAGGTCGAGGCGCCGCAAACCAACATTGTTTTTGTGGATCTGGTCGGCGCTGCCAAGGCCAAGTCAGCCGAGCTGATCCCGTACCTCAAGTCCCGCGGCGTGCTGGCCACGGGCCTGTACCGGCTGCGGTTTGTGACCCACCTGGATGTGAATGCGGCAGGCATAGACCAGGCGGTGCAGGCCATCCAGGATTTCTTCAAACGATAAAACAACAGCTAACTGGTAAATTGCCATGGGCATTGACAACCTGTACCTCTTCATCGCAGCGGGCATCACGGCGGGCTGCTTTGTGCACATTGCTGCGGCGGCCATCGGCGTGAGCGCGCTGATCGCCGCGTCGGCCACGGCATTCACCGCGCTCAAGTGGCTGGGCGCGGCGTATCTGGTTTATGTGGGCGTGTCGATGCTGTGGCCCAGGAAAGCACAAAATGCTATAATAAAAGAAGCTGACTATTCATATAGGGCAAGGGCTACGGGCCGAAATGACCCTAAAAATGGCGAAAAACCAGGCCTGGACAGTCTAAATGGCCCAAGTAGCCAGAGTGGCCTGAAATCGGTCTTCATCCGCAGCTTCTGGACCAATGCACTCAACCCCAAAGTGGCGTTGTTCTTTCTTGCCTTCTTGCCTCAGTTTATCGCGCCCGATGCGGCAAACCAGACGCTGAGCTTTGCGCTGCTGGGGCTGATCTTCAACCTCAACGCCTTGCCCATCAACATCGGCTACGGGCTGGGCGCGGCTTGGGTGTCGAAGCGGCTCCAAGCCCAAGTCAGCCAGTCCGCTGCAATGCAGTCGGCCATCACCTGGCTTGAGCGCGGCGCGGGTGGGCTGTTTGTCTATTTTGGCGTCAAGCTGGCGCTGGCGGACAATCGAGCGTAGATCGTTTACAAAAGCTAACCGCGGGGCGTTGCCATCGGCCCGTGCCATCGGTGCCAGCGCCCCATCAAAAAAAGCGGAGACCACCCCATGCCTCACACCACCAAAATCACCCCCCAGGAAGCGCTGCTGCGCACCATCGAGCACCGCGAAATTTTTCACGACGAAATGCTGCACGTTGTGCGTCTCATCATGAACGGCGAGCTGTCGCCGGTGATGATGGCCGCGCTCATCACCGGCCTGCGCGTGAAGAAGGAAACCATTGGCGAAATTACCGCCGCAGCCCAGGTGATGCGCGAGTTTTCCACCAAAGTGGTGGTGGCCGACAAGACCCATCTGGTAGACATTGTGGGCACCGGCGGCGACGGCTCGCACACCTTCAATATCTCCACCTGCGCCATGTTTGTGGCGGCGGCGGCCGGGGCCAAGGTCAGCAAACACGGCGGTCGCAGCGTCAGCAGCAAGAGCGGCAGCGCTGATGTGATGGAGTCGCTGGGCATCAACATCAACCTGTCGCCTGCGGGAATCGCGCGCTGCATTGACGAGCTGGGTGTGGGCTTCATGTTTGCGCCGAACCACCATCCGGCCATGAAAAATGTCGCCCCCATCCGCAAGGAGCTGGGCGTCAAAACGATTTTCAACCTGCTCGGGCCGCTGACCAACCCGGCCAGCGCGCCGAATATTTTGATGGGCGTGTTTCACCCCGATCTGGTGGGCATTCAGGTCCGGGCTTTGCAGCGCCTGGGGGCCGAGCATGCCTTGGTCGTTTACGGCAAAGACGGCATGGACGAGGTGAGCCTGGGTGCCGCCACGCTGGTCGGCGAGCTGAAAAACGGCGAGATCACCGAATACGAAATTCACCCCGAAGACTTCGGCATGGTGATGGCCAGCAACCGCGCGCTGCGGGTCGAGACGCCTGAGCAATCCAAGGCCATGCTGATCGGCGTGCTGGACAACGTGGCCGGCGCCGCCAAAGACATCGTGATCCTCAATGCCGGCGCCGGGCTGTACGCTGCCAATGTGACGGATTCAATGAAAGCGGGCGTAGATAAAGCACGGATAGCTATTGAATCTGGAGCGGCGAGGTCCAAATTAAACCAGTTGATTAGCCTGTCGCAGCAGTTGAAGGGCTAAAGAAATGACCGATATTCTGGACAAAATCATCGCCGTCAAGCGCGAAGAAATCGCCGCTGCCATCAAGCAAAAGCCGCTGGCGGCGATGCGTGCCGATGCTGAATCCCGCGTTTTGACGCGGGATTTTGTGGGTGCCATGCGCGCGAAAATTGCGGCGGGCAAACCGGCGGTCATTGCCGAGATCAAAAAAGCCAGCCCGTCCAAGGGTGTGCTGCGCGACGACTTTTTTGCCGCCGACATTGCCCAAACCTACGCCGAGCATGGCGCGGCTTGCCTTTCCGTGCTGACCGACCGGCAGTTTTTCCAGGGCGAGCCGGATTTTCTGAAGCAGGCGCGTGCTTCTTGCCAATTGCCGGTGCTGCGCAAGGATTTCATGGTGGACGCGTATCAAATTTACGAGTCCCGCGCCATGGGGGCCGACTGCATTTTGCTGATCGCCGCCTGCCTGGACGATGCGCAGATGGCCGATTTTGAGGCGATTGCCCGCGCGCTGGACATGGCGGTGCTGGTGGAGGTGCACGACCGCACCGAGGCTGCGCGGGCGCTGAAGCTCAAAACGCCGCTGATGGGCGTGAACAACCGCAATTTAAAGACCTTTGAGGTGTCGCTTGACACCACGCTGACCCTGCTCAAAGACGTGCCCGAACTGGCAGGTGCCGCAAGTGGCAACCGCCTGGTGGTGACCGAAAGTGGAATCCTGACGCGCGACGACGTGCTGCGCATGGGTGCGGCCGGCGTCAACGCGTTCCTGGTGGGCGAGGCCTTCATGCGCGCGCCTGATCCGGGCGAGGCGCTGAACAGGTTGTTTCAGACGATTTAGGGGAGGAATAGGGGAAGTGCAGGGAATTGATTGGCGTCAGGCTGCTTCGGATGCGTGGGCACCAAAATCTAACCGCCCGTTTTTTGAATCACTATATATTTAGTAGCTAATTATGCAATATGGACGAGGGCTACAGGACAATTTAGCCCTTGAAAACCCGAAAGAAGGCGATTTTAGGCAAGCCACGGCATTGCTCCGTTGGGAACCCGAGCACTGGCTGGTATCGCCGGACTGGCAACCGGTCATTTCTTGTTTTCTGCGCAGCCAGCTCGGGCAACACCTGGGCCGGTTCGTGCAAGACCGGTTGGCGCAAGGGGCCACTGTTTACCCGCTGCAGCCGTTTCGCGCGCTGGAATTGACGCCATTTAAGCGTGTCAAAGTGGTCATCCTGGGGCAAGACCCGTACCACGGGCCCGGCCAGGCGCAGGGGCTTGCTTTTTCAGTGGCACCGGGCGTGAAGATTCCACCGTCGCTGCGAAATATTTTCAAGGAAATCGCAAGGGATTCTGGTGGACGAGGGGGTCACGGCGCGGTTAATAACGCAGGCAATGGCGCATCCTGCCAACCAGCAACCTCCAAGGCCAAAATCCCGGTCAACGGTTCGCTGGAGGCTTGGGCGCACCAAGGTGTATTGCTGCTAAACACGTGTCTGACGGTGGAACAGGGCCAGCCCGCCAGCCATGCAAAGCAGGGTTGGGAAGTGCTTACTGACGCCATCATCCAGGCAGTCTCTGCCAGTCAGCATCCGGTCGTGTTCATGCTGTGGGGTGCGCATGCCCGGGCCAAGCGCGGTTTGCTCATCAATTCGGCGGCGCAGCCCGCCGGTGGCTCTGCGACCGTGCCGCGTCTGGTGCTTGCCGCCAATCACCCCTCACCCCTGTCGGCCCTGCGCCCGCCCGAGCCGTTCATCGGCTGCGGCCATTTTGGTGCGGCCAATGCGTTTCTGGTTGCGAATGGCCTGGAGTCGATCACCTGGGCTTGAGCGGCCAGACCGGGTGCGATTAAAAGTGGTGTGCGTATCAAGCTGCGTACCGTAAGTTCGTAGCCCAGTAGCCGTTCCACTCCTTATTGGCACGATTGACTCTGAGC
>JAYVNK010000120.1:0-5891 GCA_043758475.1 Comamonadaceae bacterium
GGTGGGCGCTTCATCGGCGGTTTTGACGTGGCGATCAAAGTAATTGGCGTACATCTGCATCTGGCCTAGGTCTTGGTGCGTCAGGGTGCCAATTTTCAAGTCAATCACCACATAGCAGCGCAGCAATCGGTTGTAAAACACCAAGTCAACGTAAAAGTGGTTGTCGTCAAACGTGAAGCGTTTTTGCCGGGCTTCAAACAAAAAGCCCTTGCCCAGCTCCAGCAAAAAGTGCTCCAGCTTGTCGATGATTGCCATTTCCAGTTGGTGCTCGGAATAGGCGGGGTGCTCTGGCAAATCCAGAAATTCCAGCACGTAGGGGTTTTTGATCACATCGGTCGGTTTGGCAACCACCTGGCCCACTTGCGCCAAGGCTTTCACTTCATCTTTGTTGCGGCTCAAAGCCAGGCGCTCAAACAGGGCGCTGTCGATTTGCCGCTTCAACTCACGCACGCCCCAACTGCCTTGGCGTGCCTCAATTTCGTAAAAGCTGCGTGCTTGGCTATCGCTGACAGACAGCAACACCACGTAATGCGACCAGCCCAACGACAAGCGCTCTGCCAGCTGTTGCATGTTGGCTGCCACGGAAGATTGGTCAGACGGTGTCTGACCAATCTCTGCATACATCAGGTAAAACGTACGGCACTGTTTCAAATTGGTGACCGACACCCCCTTTAGCCCCTGGCCTACAAGCTCATCCGACAAGCGCACCAACAATTGCTTGCCATATACATCCGCCCGAGCCGCTGCGCCCTGCTCAAACTCCACGATATGCCAGCCAAACAGCCAGTTGCGCACTACCAAAGCGGTATCTACCGAGCGCGCAGCCTGGGTTTGCAACTGCTGGTGCGTGGCGCTGAGCGCCTGCACCAAGTTCGACAAGGCAGATAAATCGGTTTTGACGGGTTCGATGCTCATAGTCGGTTCCGAATCAGATGCACTTGACTTCGGTGCTGGGCGACATCAGCTTGAAGATTTGCTCCACATTGATTTTCACGCTGTCGCTGGCAAAGCCGGCATCGCGGAACACCACGCGCAGGGGTTGGCGCTTGGCCAGCAGCTTCACGAAGTCTTCGTTGACGCCTGTGTCAAAGCAAGCTGCCAGCGCCGGACTGGCATTCACGTTGGCATCGACAAAGTACACGGTCTTGCCCGCGATGGTTTCTTTGGAGATTGGCAATGCCAGGTCAACGCCCCAGTCCAGTAACACCTGGAACAGCAAGTCCTCGGGAGTACGGTCTTCGCGGATGTTGTTGACCTGATCGGACAGCAAGTCTTGGGACACAGCATCGGGGGCGTAGAACACCTCCTTCATGTTGGAGGTATCGACTTTAAGGACGCGAAATCCAATATCAAGGTCGTTGATTTCGGGGTTCCCCTCGCCGACCTTCTTAATAGCAGTTCCTGCAAGTCGCAAACGCTGCTTGCTCAACTCAGCAATAGTTTTGAAACCAGCCTTAAAGGCGTCACTGCCCTCATCGCATACCTGAGGCATCTGCACCATTATGTGGACTCGCTTTCCACCGTCATCAGCGTTTTGCGCCATCACCGCATGTGCGGTCGTAGATGAACCCGCGAAAAAATCGAGCACGATGCTTGTCGAATTAGTCCCGCTGGCGATCAACTTTCGTAGCAAATCAGGTGACTTTGGAAAATCCATAACCGACTTGCCAAACAGGTCTTTTACCGACTTTCTGCCGTAGTCATTCGTGATTTCCTTGTCAGTCCAAAGAGATTTAGGCAGGGTAGTAGCCGTCTGACCATCGGCCCCAACTAGATAGTCTTTACGATAAATTCTCCACTCTTGGCCGCTTCGCTCTGCGACTAGAAGGTCGTTCTCATCGAGTACTTTCTTTGTGCCCCAAGTCCAGCATGTCTTCACGCCATCAGGAGTATCTGGGAATACTTCATCACTGAATTCAGCGGTCTTATTCGTCGACACCTTCCCATCCGTTGGGCGGACGTATAGAGGGTAGTACAGCTTTGGTCGCGTTGTGGGGTTGAACGCTTGATTCCGATTTCGAAGACCCAGCAAGCGAAATTTTCCGAGTGAATCAGTTCGGTCGTACTCTTCGACCATCTTTCCTTCTTTTTCGACACCTGCCATCGTCGTTGGGGAATCACAATTTTTCCCAAAAATGAGGATCGATTCATGGGTCTTTGCAATGAACTTATCCAGATGCCTCCCTCTGGGATTCAATTGAACGGCCAACTGCGCAATGAAGTTCCCTTCACCAAATACCTCACCGCAAAGTCGTTGCAGATTGGCCCCCTCGTTATCGTCGATTGAAATGAAAATTACGCCATCATCACGCAGTAGATTCCTCGCGAGCTTCAAACGCGAGTACATCATCGACAGCCAATCAGAGTGGAACCGTCCATTTGCCTCCGTATTGGCAACAAACCGGTTTCCCTCTTCATCCTTCTGGTTAGATTGCTCAAAATATGACGCGGAATCCACCGCAAAGTCATCCTCATAGACAAAGTCATTTCCCGTGTTGTAAGGCGGGTCGATATAGATCATCTTGACCTTGTTCAGGTAGGTCTCTTGCAGCAGTTTCAGCGCATCCAGGTTGTCCCCCTCAATGAACAGGTTCTGCGTGGTGTCAAAGTCCACGCTCTCCTCACGGCATGGGCGCAGTGTCTTGGCGATAGGCGCATTGGCGGTCAGCAGTGCCTCACGCTTGCCCGGCCAATTGAGCTGGTAGCGCTCTTGGGGGCCTTCCACAATGCGGCCGGACAGTTCTTGACGCAACTGGTCAAAGTCGATGCTGCGTTTGACCACACCATCCGCACCCGCCGCTTCGGCCATGCAGTTCGGGAAAAGCTCCGCCAGTTTGTCGATGTTGGCCTGGGTCAGGTCGGGGCTGTGCATTTTTAGTTTATTCATAGTCAAATTAGCATTACTGCTGAAGTAGCTTGCGCCCCTTGGCCGTGAGTCGGTAGGTTTGCTTGCTGCTTTGCGGCTTGTCGGGCAGCGTCATGGCAATGAGACCCGCGGACAGGGTGGGCGCTAAGTACATTTTGCGGAAGTGCTCGATGTGTCTCAAACCTAGCGCGGCTTGCAGGGCATGACGGGAAAGTTCACCGTTTTGCAGGGCTTGAACCACTTGCATTTCTTCCGTGACTTGCGCGGTCACTTGCGCGGTGACTTGCGCGGTAACTTGCGCGGTCACTTGCTGGGTCACTGGTGGGGCTACGCTTAGCAAAGCCTGTTCGGGCTTGCGCCAGAGGGTGGTCACAAAACCATCCGTCAGGGCGAAGCTGGGCTCGGGCAGGCCGTGCGCTTTGCAGCGGTCAATCATGTCGCCAATACCGGTGCCCATGCGTTCGATGTACTTGGCCAGGTACAGCGGCTCGGCCACCAGCGGGTTGGCGGGGTACGAGCCATGCGGCTGGCGCAGGGATTGCAGGTTCAATGTGGATGGCAAGCTGCCGGGGTTCCAGATTTCAAGCCGGTCGGCAAACAGCATGACTTGCACGCTGGCGGTGCTGGTGTAGTCGCGGTGGGCAATGGCGTTGACGATGGCCTCAGACACCACTTCTGGCGGAATTTCATACGCCACCGGCACCTGCGCGCTGAGTGCGCGGGTGCCCACGGCGAGGTTGATGTTGGACAGCACGAAGTTCACCGCCTGGTCGATCAGCTCAAACAGGTTGCCCTTGTACACTTGGTACGACGGTATGGGCTTTTGCCGCTGGGTGCCGTGAAAGTGGGCACATTTCACTTCGGCACTGTAAATAAACCGTTGCGGTTCTTTGCCAAACAGCAGCACTGCGGCGTTGGTGGGCAAGCCATCTTTTAGCAGTCGCAATTGGGTCAGCACGGTTTGCGGTTCGGCATCTTCATTGAGCGGAAAGTTCCGCGCACCGCGCGCGGTGCGCAAGAACCGGCTGACTTGGTCGGTGGACAAATCTGCCAGCGTGGCAGCCGGGCAGATGCTGGCATCAAACGGTGTGGCACGCAGCAAGCCCATCTCTTGCAGGTAGTCCACCAGCGAGGCATATATCGCCGGTAGCAAGCTGGTGCTGTCGGTAAAACGCCTGCGGATCAGCTCATTGCTGGCACGGGCAATCAGCGCCTGCATTTGCGGGTGTTTGGCTTGGTCGGAAGCACCTTTGACATAAATCAGGCGCGGCTTGCGCAACGCTGTGGCCCGGTTGAATTCGTACTCGGTGGGTGATGTGCCTTGTGCATCTTGGTAACCGTAGCCATCGCCAAACAAGCCCAGATAAATGTCGCACGAGGCCACTTCATTCAGATAAGCGGTGTCAGCCGATTGGCCTTTGGCAGGTAGCTCTTCAAACAAAAAGGGTTCAAAAAATCGACGCAGCAAGGGGTCGCCACGCAGGTAATCAGCCAGCGCTGCACGCTCATGCGCAAACTCTTTTTGAACACTGCTGATAAAGATGCGTTTCATGGGGTGATCAGGTTTTGAATTTCTTGCCGAATGGTACGCAACTGGGCGTTGATCTCGACTTTGCGGTTGAACTGTTTTTCTTGGCGCAACTGGGATTCCAGCTTGGCCGCTGCCACCTGCTTGGCAGACAGGGTAGCCAGCCGATCCAGCTGGTCGCGCAAAGGCTCGCCGGGGCGGGCTGGGGCGGCGAAGTGTTGGCGCAAAAGCTGCTCGTACAGGCCATACATGTCCAGCGCCACGGGTAGGCCAGGCCGGGCAACGCCGTCTTTTTGCCACGACGCGGCATGGTAGTCGCCCACTACCCACTGGCTGACTTGCCCCCCTGCGTGGTGAGCGGCATCGCTGGGGCGTTTGTATGCCGCAACGGGTTGGCTATGGCCCTCAAACCGCAAGACGAACAAAATGGGAAATGGGATGGCCTTGTCGATGCAGCGCAGCACCGAATGACTGATGTCTGGCAGCTTCAAGGCAATGTCGAATACCTCAATCTCGGGCACGTCTGGCTTGGCGGGCAGGTTGATGGTCTCTGGAGCCAGTTTGTAAGCCCATGTGATGCTCTCAACCTGCGCCACAAACAAGGCGCGCAAGGCGGCGGTGGGCTTGGCATGGGCGTAGATTTTGGTCTTGGTAACCGGGCGGGCCACGGCGGCCTGCGGCGGCCAGGCGAACAGGGCGACCGGTGCTGTGGCAGTCATGCGGCCTGAATCACCAAGAAGCTGATCAGCTCGAAGTCTTCCAGCCCGGCCACTTCGCGGACCAAGGCGCTGGTTTTACCCGGCGTAAACAGGCTGTCCACGTCTTGCTCTTGCTGGCGCTCAATCATGGAGTGGATGGCCTGGTCCAGCAAGGTGGAGTAGAGCTTCATGTTTCGGCCATCGTCGGTGGCCTTGTTGAAGGGCTCAAACGCGGCAGGCACCGGCTCACTGCAGCCTTTGCAGGCGTTGCGGGCCAAGTCCAACAGGGCTTTGACTTCCATGTGGTCGGCAATGATGGAGCCATCCATGCCGATATAGACCAGGTAGTACGGGTGCAGCCGGTTCTTTTGCTGCACCACGGCACCTGCGGTGCCGCTCAACAAACGGTTGCGCAGCGTAAAGATGACGCCGGGCTGCAAGCCCTTGTCGGGGTTGGCGGGCACCACGGCATGCAGGCCATTGGGCAGGCGGGCCAGGTCGCCATGGGCTTTGACGTAGTTCAGCAGGTCCATGCGGAAATCGTTCAGGCCCAGGTCGGTAATGGACACCCCGGTTTTGAGATCTTCCATTTCGATGACCTCTTCTTGCAAGCGGCGCAATTGCTCCTTGCGGTAGGCCACGTCGTTGGCTTGGGCTGACAACACGTTGTCATCGCCCGTGGCAGTCACGTCGGCAATCATCATGCGGCTTTCCACCCGCTCTTTGAGGCGGATGTACTCGTCCAGGCTGATGTCGGGCCAGTAGTTGACCAACTGGATGCGCGCATTGGGGGAACCAA
>JAYVNK010000121.1:0-5878 GCA_043758475.1 Comamonadaceae bacterium
GCTTCCCCTTTCTGGTGATTGGCATCATGGCCGCGTGGCGGCAATGGCAGGCACCCAACCCCGAGCACATGGCCCAGGTGTTGCAAAAGGCGGGAGCGATGTCCTGGCGGGATTTCTCCGATGTAATTGAGAAAGCCTACGGTCGCCAGGGCTATGCGGTGACACGGCTCAACGCGGAAGGTGTCGGCAAAGAAAACCGCAACGCCAAGGCCAACCCGAATGGCCCGTCCGCTGGGGCAGATTTCAGGCTTGAAAAGCGCGGCCAGACCACACTGCTGAACTGCAAGCGCTGGAAGGCAGCCAACTTGGGCGTGGAGCCTTTGCGTGATCTTGCCGCATTGCGCGTGGCCCAGGGTGCCGACCAGTGCATCTTCATCAGCCTGAGCCTGCCAACGGACAAGGTGCAGCGCTTTGCCCGGGAAAACAGCGTCCAGCTGATCTGTGAAGCCGATCTGGCAAAAATGATTGCCTGAGTCGGTCAAAGATCGACAAAATATCGACAAAATATTGATCAAATTGGCCTCCAGCCCCCGTCCATAGTGCATAAGCAGCTATTATAAATGTATCAAAATAACTATCGAACAACCTCGGACCTAACCGCGACGCCAAAGCCCTGGCGCCTTGCCGTACTGCTGTTTGAAGGCGCGATTGAAGGCTGACTCCGATTCGTAGCCGATGATCTCTGCAATCCGCGTCAAGGTGCTATGTTCGTTGCCAAGCAGGCGTGCTGCAAGTGACAGACGCCACTGTTTTAGGTATTGCATGGGTGGCATACCGACCAATTCGTTAAACCGATCTGCAAACGTGCTGCGTGACATGTGAACCTCCTGCGCCAGAGTCTCAACCGTCCAGGCGCGTGCGGGCTGCCCATGGAGCAGTCTCAGGCAGCGACCCACCTGAGGATCTGTCAGACCCGCCAGCCAGCCATTGCAATGTTCGGGCAATGATTCGATGTAGGCCCGCAGCACCTCGATGAACAGCATTTCTGCCACCTTGACGGCCATCACCTCAGCGCCTGGCGGGCGCGCTGCCGCCTCGCCCAAGGCGAACTGAACTGACTGTTTGATCCAGGCACCGGCCGCGCGTTCGTTCAAGCTGGAGCGGAACAATCGCGGCAGTGAAGTTATCAAGGGATTGGTCATACCCCGCTCGTAGGCAAACCAGGAGCAGGCCACTACGCTTCGTTCGCCATCGCCGCCGTAGCTTACGCGGCCGAGTTCGGGTAACTGCACTTGAACGACGTGGTCCAGGCTGACAGGCGCGTTGTGCAACCCACTGCCAATAAGATGTGTGTCGCCGTGGGCCAGCACAGCCGCTTCGCCGGCTTGCAGCAGCACCGGATTACCGTCTCTCAACTGAATCCAGCATTGACCCTCCAGCACCAGATGGCAGATGCCCAGATTCTGGGCGCCAGGTCGCAGCACCGACGCCAGTTTGGCGCTGTCAGGCGCATCGACACACCATGGTTCGCGAAACTCGCCATTCAGGAATAGCGCACCCTCCAGATGAATCGTTCGCAGCACATCTGACAGCACATCCATTTTCATTTCTCCCTTCCCGAGTTGCACGCTGCCAGAAGCGTTTTGGGCAACAACTTCGGACGCGTGGGCATGACACGCCTGTGGGCAGACTCCATCATAGGGCTGTTCTAAGTTTTCATCACAAATGGAGTAACGACATGCCAAATGAACGTCAAGAGTTGGTTATCCTGGCCACCAAGGGAGCAGATCACGAACTGTCATCCGTGGCATTCACGATTGCCTGCGGTGGGCTCACTTCGGGTTTGAAGGTCTGCGTCTTTCTCACCAGTTCAGCGGTGGACCTGGTGCGCAAGCGTTCTGTCGAGATGACGCAAGTTGCACCCCTGGAGCCCCTTAAGCTCCTGGTCGCCGATTTCATGGCTCGCGGCGGGGCGGTGCTGGCATGCACCCCTTGTGTCAAGGCACGAGGCTACTCGCAGGAAGACCTGATTGATGGCGTGTTGATCGCCGGTGCCAGTGCGATCCATGAGCGCCTCATAGCAGGTGCTGCGTCGCTGAGCTTCTGACATGAGTTCCCGCGACTCGCTGTGGATCGCCCTGCACATGTTGCGGGTCGCTACAGGCCAGTTTTACAAAAAATATCTACCCGTCCGCGGGGGTTTTATACGTTTCAAGGAGATTCTGTGAATATTTTTTCCAATTCCATTGGTGCGCTCGGTATGCGCTTGGCTGCGATGGTACTGATACCTCTTGCGGTAACGCTTGCGCTGCGCCATTCTTATGCCCAGAATACGCCGCCCAAGGCGGTAATTGTCGAAGCCCATGGCGTCATAGACGCCATGGCGCGAAAAGCGCTGGTTTGGGACGTGCGCCAGGCGGATGCCTTCGACAAAGGGCATATTCCCGGTGCCGTCAATATGGGTGATGCGGCCGCAATGCTGCGCGACGCCAACAGTGAAGACTTCATTCCCACGCCGCAAATCGAAAAACTGTTCAGTGCTGCCGGCATTGATCCCGCGCGCGAAATCGTGGTGTACGGAAATCGGGGTGCGTGGCAGGCCTATTTTGGGCTTTTTACGTTGCAGCATTTTGGTGCCCGCAAGGTGCAGGTCTACCACGACGGTATTGAAGACTGGAGTGCTGCGGGTCGCGGCATTGCTCAAGGCACCCCAGTTGCTGTGCCTCTGGCTGTTAAGCTTTCGGAAGCTGCGGCTTCCCCTGTCAGTGTTACGACGCGCGATGTTTTGGCCCGCCTGAACAAGCCAAGCGTGCAGATTCTGGACGTGCGCACGGTCAAGGAGTTCAACGGCGAAGACATACGAGCGATTCGTGGCGGGCACATACCGGGCGCAGTGAATATTCCTTACGAAGATAACTGGGTTGACCCCGAGACTCCCGGCAAACTTGCGCGAAAAGAGGTGTCAAACAACGCGGGTATGTCCCTTAAACCAGTCGAAGTACTCAAAGCTCTCTATTCCAAGCTCGATCCAAGCAAGGAGACCATTGTTTATTGCCAAAGTGGTGCCCGCGCGTCGGAGACCGCAGGCGTCTTGCAGCAGCTAGGCTTCAAGAATGTGAAGGTCTACGACTCTTCGTGGCTAGGTTACGGCAACACGTTGGACGCCCCAGCAGAGAATGTGACATTTTTTAACGTCGGCCTTCTTAACGGCAGGCTGGCCGCCATGGGCGTAAAGGTTGAAGCACTTGAAAAAGAGTTGGCAGCTGTGAAGACTTTACGGTGACCTGTCGTCTGCTCAATGGGGCGTGGGCTAGGGTTTGTTCTACCCTACCGTGCGGCGTTACCATCGCCCCATGGATTCCACCGACACCCTGCCGCGTGACGCCCAGAGCATTCTGGAGCTTGCAGCGCGCTCCATGTTCCACCTGTTTTCCAGCATCAGCCAGGGCATGTTTCTGGTCGACCGCAGTGGCCGCATCGTCTGGGTAAATGAGGGCTACCAGCGTTTTCTGCCAGCGCTCGGGTTCTCGTCGGTGGACCAGTTTGTGGGCCATCTGGTGGAAGAGGTCATTCCCAACACCCAGATGCGCCGTGTGCTGGAGACCGGTGAACCGATTCTGGTTGACCTGCTGACCAACAAGGCGGGCACGTTTGTGGTGAGCCGGATTCCGCTGCGTGACGAGGTCAATGCCGTGATTGGCGCGATTGGCATTGTGCTGTTTGACCACCCGGAGACCACGCTGCAGCCGCTGATCAGCAAGTTTGCCCTGTTGCAGCGTGACCTGGACGACGCGCGGCGGGAATTGGCAAGCGAGCGCAAAAACCCGCTGAACAATGCGGCGCACGGGCAGCGGCGCTCCAAGCACACGTTTGCCAGCTTCATTGGCACCAGCCCGGCCGCGGTGGAGGTCAAGCGCCAGGCGCGCCGTGCCGCGCAGTCCAGCAGCCCAGTACTGCTGCTGGGCGAAACCGGCACGGGCAAGGAGCTGCTGGCGCACGCGATTCACGCGTCGTCCAGTCGGGCCAACGGGCCGCTGGTCAGCATCAACATTGCGGCAGTGCCCGACACCCTGCTGGAGGCCGAATTCTTCGGCGTTGCCCCGGGGGCGTACACAGGTGCCGAGCGAAAAGGGCGTGACGGCAAGTTCAAGCTGGCCGATGGCGGCACGCTGTTTCTGGACGAGATAGGCGACATGCCGCTGGGCCTGCAAGCCAAACTTCTGCGCGCGCTGCAAGAGGGCGAGATTGAGCCACTGGGCTCCAACAAGCTGGTGCCTTTTGATGCCCGGGTGATTGCCGCCACATCGCGCGATCTGGGGGCGCTGGTAAGTGCCGGGCAGTTCCGGGAAGACCTTTATTACCGGCTCAACGTGCTGCCGCTGCGGGTGCCACCACTGCGTGAGCGGCGTGCCGATATCCCTGCACTGGTCGAGGTGCTGGGCGAAGACATGGCCCTGCGCAGCGGCACCCGCCAGATTGAGCTGCTGCCCGACGCGCTGGCACTGCTGGCTGCCCAGCACTGGCGTGGCAACATCCGCGAGTTGCGCAATGTGCTGGAACAGGCGGCCATGCGCAGTGACACACAGCACGTTGACGCCGCGCAACTGGAACGGTTGCTGCGTGATGCCGGGCTGGCGCACATTGCGCCGGTGTCATCGCTGACGCAGGAGGCGATGTCGGTGGCGATGGGGGCGCACGACGGCGAGGCGCTGCTGCGCCCGCTGGGCGCGCAGATTGCCGAGCTGGAGCGCCGCGCCATTGCAGCAGCCATGGCGGCCACGCACGGCAATAAGCTGGCGACCTCGCGCATGCTGGGGATATCGCGCGCAACGCTGTATGAGCGTCTGGAAAACCCTGATTGAGAAAAATACAATTGTCTGAAATATATACATATGTTTGTATGAAAACTAGACGATTGTGTGCCGTGGAATCGACAAAATTCAATTAAATCAACTTCTTGCGGGTTGGCACGGAGTGTGCAATATCCAGTCATAACCTCACTCATCAGGAGTCCCGCATGCACCGTCGTCAGCTTGTTGTCTTGGCCCGCTCAGCTTCCCTGGCCTGCTTGGCCGCTGTCGCCGCCCTGTTGGCACCCATCACTGCATCCGCGCAGGCTAAAGAAATCAAGATCGCCCACATCTACAGCAAAACCGGGCCGCTGGAAGCCTACGGCAAGCAAACCGCCACTGGCTTCATGATGGGCCTGGACTACGCTACCGGCGGCACCATGACAGTGGCGGGCAAAAAGCTGGTCATCATCGAAAAAGACGACCAGGGCAAGCCTGACCTGGGCAAGTCGCTGCTGGCATCTGCCTACTCGGATGACAAAGCCGACATGGCGGTCGGCCCCACGTCATCCGGCGTGGCGCTGGCGATGCTGCCCGTCGCTGAAGAATACAAAAAGATTCTGCTGGTCGAGCCCGCCGTGGCCGATTCAATCACCGGTGAAAAATGGAACAAATATATCTTCCGCACCGGGCGCAACAGTTCGCAGGACGCCATCTCCAACGGCGTGGCCGTGGACAAGGCCGGTACCAGCATCGCCACGCTGGCGCAGGACTATGCGTTTGGGCGTGACGGGGTGAAGGCCTTCAAGGATGCGATCAAACAAGGCAAGGTGGTGCACGAGGAATATTTGCCCACAGCCACCACCGACTTCACCGCCGGGGCGCAGCGGCTGATTGACAAGCTCAAGGATTTGCCGGGCCGCAAGGTGATCTTCATCATCTGGGCTGGCGCGGGCAACCCGTTCAAGATTGCCGACCTCGACCTTAAACGCTACGGCATCGAGATCGCCACTGGCGGCAACATTCTGCCGGCCATGGCCAGCTACAAGAATTTCCCGGGCATGGAGGGCGCGGCTTATTACTACTTTGGCATCCCCAAAAACGCCATCAACGAGGCCATGGTGTCGCGCCATTACAGCCAGTTCAAG
>JAYVNK010000122.1:0-5875 GCA_043758475.1 Comamonadaceae bacterium
CAGATCGGTGTTGCCTTCAAATGGCTTGTACTTGCCAGCCGCAACATACGGGTTGACCGAGGCCTGCGCGCCTTGAAAGAAGCCTTTCATCGCCTCGGGGGCCTTAGCCAGGTTGTCCTTGCTGAGCCAGAAGTCGGCGTCGCGTTTGTCAGACCGCACGGTGGCGTTGGGGAAGGCCATCTTGTCACCCGCCATCAGCCCGCCCACGTGGTCGGCGTGCATGTGGGTGATGTAAATCTCATCGACCTGCTCTGGCGTGTAGCCTGCGGCTTTGATGCTGTCCTGCAAGTTGCCCAGTGTGGGGCCGAACAGCTTGGCGGCACCCGTGTCGATCAGCACCAGCTTGTCGCCGGTGTTGATAAGGTAGGCGTTGACCGATGTTTCAAGCGGGCTCTTGAGCGAGTACTTGGCCAAGGCGGAGTCCACCTGCGCGGCCTTGATGTTCAGCAAAAGCTTGTTCACCGGCAGCTCCACCGTGCCGTCCGACAGGGCAGTAACTTCAAAGTCGCCCAGCATCATGCGGTAGTAGCCGGGTGCAGATTTTTTTATCATGGGCGCGGCTGCGTGCACTGCGGTGGGGGTGGTGGCCAGAAAGCCGGCTGACGCGGCGGTGGCGATGAGGGCAACCGCCAGCGTGCGGGCGAAGCCGGTAGGTTTGAGGTTCAATTTGCGTGCATGCATGAGAGGGCTCCTGTTGGAATGGTGTGGGGCAAGAAATGTCAAGCCAAGTTTGCGATTGTGCCGCTGAATACCCGGGTTTGCTGACGGCTTGAATGCGTGGACACACGCCTACAATTGCATCAATGCCCTCGCTGTCAGCTTTTCAACCTCTGCAATCCCTTCGCAGTGCCCACCGCATCACGCGCCTGGTGCTTGTGTGGTTTGTGCTGTCACTGGGTGCGGCGATTGCGTCGCCGCTCATCAACCCGCAGGCCACTGAGTTGATCTGCACAGGCACTGGCGTGATGAAGGTGCTGGTTAAAAATGCCGATGGCGCGATAGACGATGGTGGCACCGAGGTCGCCAGCCGCATGCTGGATTGCCCGCTGTGTGCATCAGTCAGCGCGCCGCCGCCCGCCGCCAGAGCAACCGCAGAGCCTGCCCAGCCGCTGGGCTACGTTTTACAAACCATTCCTGCGGCGCACATTGCCGCACTCACCGCTGCGCCACCGCCTGGGCGCGGGCCTCCTGCTTTCTTCTGAATTGTTAAATTCATAGCGCTTCATGCACGCTGGATGCGGGCTAGAGACGTTTTGGTTTCCTATTTGGCGGGATGAATCAGGAGTTACCATGAAAATCTCAGTTACTATTAAACAAATAGCTAGCTATGCATTATTGACGTGGGCTACAGCCTCTTTTTCTCATGTAGTTCTGCAAGACCAGGCGGCTCTGACCAACACCAGCTACCGCGCCACGCTGCGCGTGGGCCATGGCTGTGATGGCTCGCCCGTCACTGCGCTGCGGGTCATCATTCCGGCCGGCTTCAAGGGGGCCAAGCCCATGCCCAAAGCGGGCTGGGTGCTGGCCACCAAGGTGGGCAAGCTGGACAAGCCGTTTGACGACCACGGCAAGCAAATCACCGGGGGCCTGCTGGAAGTGACGTGGACGGCCGCTTCCAAAGACTACTGGCTGCAGGACGCGTGGTATGACGAGTTTGTGCTGCGCGGCGGCCTGCCTGGCGAGGCGGGGCCGATGTGGTTCAAGGTACTGCAAACCTGCGAGAAAGGCAGCATCGACTGGGCAGAGGTGCCCGCAACAGGCACATCCACCCAAGGCCTGAAAACCCCAGCTGCGCTGCTGGAAATCATTCCGTCGGATCATGCGGGGCACCCGCATTGAAACCCTGTTGACACCGCACTCAGACTGACACCGCATACTTCTTTCCAAAACCATCACCCGCTACTTCTGGAGAAACCCATGACACTGAAATCACTGACCTCAATCGCGCTGCTAGCCTCTGTGACTGCCCTGGCCGCGCTGACCACGGGCGCCACGCAGGCCCAAACAGCGGATGCCGCCATCAGCATCAAAGACGCCTGGGTGCGCACCACCGTGCCGGGCCAGAAGGCGACGGGTGCCTTCATGAAAATCACCGCCAAAGAGGGCACGCGGCTGGTGGGTGCATCAACGCCGGTGGCTGGCATGGCGGAGGTGCATGAGATGAAAATGGACGGCGACATCATGAAAATGCGCGGCTTGCCCGGGCTGGAGCTGCCCGCCGGCAAGACGGTGGAGCTCAAACCCGGCGGCTTGCACGTGATGCTGATGGACCTGAAGGCAGCGCTGCCCAAAGACAGCACCGTGCCGCTCACCCTGCTGTTCATGGACGCCAAGGGCGTCCAGAGCAGGATGGAACTGAAGCTGCCGGTGAGCGCAGTCGCACCGGCAGCACCGTAGCGGCCAGCAGCACAGTCAGTAGCAACAGTCAGCAGCGGCCATAAGGAGCAGGGGCAGCAGGGCCCATCGCCAGCCGTGCCGCATTGGGGTAAGCTGTGGGCGTTCAACACTGACCACCCCCAAGGAGACCCCATGAGCAACGCAAATGATTCTGGCTTCGCCAAATACGTCCCCGGTTTTGACTTTTTGCAGAACCTGGCCAAGGGGGCGTCCAGCAACATACCGCAGATGCCCAATCTGGCCAACTGGGTGGCACCGTCGCTCAACGTGGAAGAGCTGGACAAGCGCATTGACGAGCTCAAGGCGGTGCACTTCTGGCTCGACCAAAACTCCAAGGCGCTCGGGGCCACCATTCAGGCGCTGGAGGTGCAGAAGATGACGCTGGCCACCCTGAAGGGCATGAACTTCAACATTGGCGACATGGCCAATGCGTTCAAGCTCAAGGCAGCCGACTCCGTGGCCTCGGGCATGCAGCGCGTGACCGAAAAAGCCGCCAGCACGGCCAAAACCATTTCTGATGCAGCCGCCAGCGTGACGGACTCCTCCTCCTCATCGGCGGGCAAAGATGGCAAATCGTCAAAACCCGCCAGCGGCATTGCCGGCCTGGTGGACCCGCTGCAACTGTGGGGATCGCTGACGCAACAGTTCCAGCAAATTGCCGCCAGCGCCATGAAAGACGCCACCCGCAATACCGCCATTGACACCACCAAGCACATGGCCGCCGGATTCGTCAAAGAAGCCGTGAAAGCTACTAAAAAGGCAGCATATGGTGCAGGTGGCGCAAGGGCTACAGCGAAGAAAACAGCGCGAAAAACCGCACCCAAGGGTCGCTGAGCTTGCCGATGAAACTTTTCCCCTACGGCCATGCCACGCACCCCCAGTGGCGCATGGCGGCTGGCCTGGTGCTGGCGCAGTTGCGCGCGCAGATGGCGCTGCACAGCTATGCCAGCGCGCCCACTCTGGCTCTGCTGTACATCACCGACCACTATGCCGGTGCCGCGCAGGACATTCTGGATCACTTGAGCGGCGAGCTGCCCGAAATCACCGACTGGGCGGGCACGGTCGGCGTCGGCATTGCGTCCAATAACGTCGAGTATTTTGACGAGCCGGCGCTGGCCGTCATGCTGTGCGACCTGCCCAGCGACCAGTACCGCGTGTTCTCCGGCGTGGCTCCGCTGGGCCTCGGTTTTGAGGCGCACACGGCACTGATCCACGCCGATGGCAACACGGCCGATCTGCCGGAGCTGATTGCCGAGCTGGCCTCGCGCACGGCGTCCGGCTACCTGTTTGGCGGGCTCTCAAGCAGCCGCGCCCAATCGGTGCAGTTTGCAGTGGGTGGCAACGGCAACATCCGCGGCCACGGCGCGGCCAGCGGCGTTTTCACGGGCGGCTTGAGCGGTGTGGCGTTTGGCGAGGGCGTGAGCCTGGTGTCGCGCGTCACGCAAGGCTGCCAGCCCATCTCCAAAACCCGCACGGTCACGGCGTTTGAGGTCAACGTGGCCACTGAGCTGGATGGCGAGCCGGCGCTGGACGTGATGCTGCGCGATTTGAAGGTGTCGCTGGACCAGCCGCATGAGGCGTTGAATGTGGTGCGCGCCACCCTGGTCGGCCTGATGAACCCGTCAGACTCAGGCGGGCGCAACGCGGTCAGTCGCACCGGCAATTTTGGCAGCGACGTGATCGTGCGCCACATCATCGGGCTGGACCCTGCGCGGCGCGGCGTGGCCGTGTCGGGCCAGTTGGAGGCGGGCATGCAACTGGCGTTTTGCCAGCGCAACGTGCAGGCCGCGCGGGCCGACCTCGTGCGGGTGTGCTCCGAAATCCGCGAAGAGCTGGAGCCCGAAGAGCTGCCGCTGCAAACCGCCACGGCGCTGGCAGCATCAGAGGCAGAGTCAGCCCCACACCCGGCCCGGCGCATTGCGGGTGCGGTGTATGTGAGCTGCTCAGGCCGCGGCGGGCCGCACTTTGGCAGCCCCAGCGCCGAGCTGAAAATCGTGCGCCGCGCCTTGGGCGATGTGCCGCTGGTGGGGTTTTTTGCCGGTGGCGAGATTGCGCGGCACCATGTATACGGTTACACCGGTATTTTGACAGTTTTCACCAGCAAATAGGTCTGTAGCCCTTGTGCTATATGAATAGTTTGCTATTATAACTATATTTTTAATGTTGCTGGGCTATGTCAGGCCGGCCCACAAGAGTCATCAACATGAAACACATCGGATTCATCGGCGCATCGGGCCTCATGGGCCACGGCATCGCCCGCAACTTGCTGGCCAAAGGCTTTGCAGTGTCGCTCACGGTGCATAAAAACCGCGAGGGTGTGGCTGATTTACTGGCAGCGGGCGCCCGGCTTGCGGGCAACGCAGCCGAGCTGGGCGCATGCGATGCGGTGATGCTGTGCGTCACCGGGTCGCCGCAGGTGGAGGCGGCGCTGTCGGGGCCTCTTGGCGTGCTGTCCAAAGCGAGAGATGGGCTCGTGGTGATTGACTGCTCCACCAGCGAGCCCGAGTCCACAGAGCGCCTGGCCGCCCTGTGCGCGCAGCACGGCGCAACATTGGTGGATGCGCCCTTGGCGCGCACGCCCGTGGAAGCCGAGCTGGGCAAGCTCAACACCATGGTGGGCGCCACGCCCGAGATGTTTGCGCTGGTCAAGCCGGTGCTGGCGGCGTATTGCGAAAACATTTTTCATGTGGGCGGGCCGGGCTCGGGCCACATCATCAAGCTGCTCAACAATTTTGTAGCGCAGGCGATTGCCACCGCCACGGCGGAAGCGTTTGCGGTGGGGGCCAAAGCGGGTGCGGACGTGCAACAACTGGTCAACGTCATCTCGGCCGGGGCCGTCAATTCGGGCATCTTCCAGGCCATGGCCAAAACCTTGAACGGCAGCTACGATGGCCTCAAGTTTGAGCTGGACAACGCCCGCAAGGACTTGCGCTACTACACGCACCTGGCCGAGATGGTGAACGTGCCGTCGCATGTGGGCGAGGCTGTACACCAGAGCCTGGCCACAGCGTCCAACCTGGGCTACGGCAAAAAGTACGTGCCCGCGCTGGTCAATGCGCAGGAAAAGCTCACAGGCGCGAAGATTACGCCAGTGCAGTCGTAGAGGGCAATTACCGCCTGAGCTGCGCAAACGCCGCAAACTCCCAACTGCGCATGCCCAGCAGCAGCGTATAGCCCTCGCGCTCCTTGTCGGGCAGCTTCTGGTCGGCCAGATGCTGCTGGGCAAAATCCTGTGCCACACGCTGCATGCGCTCTACAAACGAGGGGGCCAGGCTGCGGCTGACGGAGCCATGCACCAGCAGCAGGCCTTCACCCGCGCCATCAAACCCGCCTGAAAAATAATCGAGTAGCGCGTTATCCCTGAAGTAGCCCATGACCGGACCATGGGGCCGCCAGCGGAATGTTTTGGCCAGCTTGAGCCGGTAGCGGTTCAAGGGGCGCAGCTCAATGATGCCAATGCGGTCCAGCTGCAGCAGGT
>JAYVNK010000123.1:0-5872 GCA_043758475.1 Comamonadaceae bacterium
CGGATCGTCTGAGTTGATTGTGGCGACTATGCCTCTGTCCAGCATCTTCCCGATGTTGTGGTGGGCAAGGTCGGGGAATACGCGCAGCTTCAGGTTGGACAGCGGGCACACGGTAAGGGGAATTCTGTCTTTGGCCAGACGCTGCATCAGCGCGGCGTCTTGAAAAGCCTGCACGCCGTGGTCGATGCGTTCGACCTTGAGCACATCCAGCGCGCTCCAGATGTAGGCAGGTGGCCCCTCTTCGCCGGCATGGGCCACAAGGCGAAAGCCCAGCTCACGGCAGCGGGCGAACACTTTGGCAAACTTCTCAGGCGGGCACCCCATTTCGCTGGATGCCAGGCCGATGCCGACAATCTTGTCGCGGTAAGGCAGCACCTGCTCCAGCGCTGCAAACGCTTCGTCTTCGCTGAGGTGGCGTAGAAAGCCCAGGATGAGCGAGGCCGTCATGCCGAACTGGGCCTGGGCATCAGCGCAAGCACGGCTTAGGCCGTTGATGACCACGCTAGAGTCCAGCCCGTGCCCGGTGTGGGTCTGCGTGTCAAAGAAGATTTCGGCGTGCAGCACGTTATCTGCGGCGGCACGCTTCAGGTACGCGTGAGCCATGTCGTAGAAGTCCTGCTCAGTTTTCAGCACCATCGTGCCCTGGTGATAGATGTCCAGAAAACTTTGCAGATTGTCGAACACATAAGCCCTGCGCAGCGACGCCACATCCGGGTACGCCAATTGCACCGCATTGCGACGCGCCATGTCGAAAATCAGCTCGGGCTCCAGCGAGCCCTCAATGTGCATGTGCAGCTCGGCTTTGGGCATGCAGCGCAGGAGATCGGGCAGACGGTCTGGCGCGACTTCTTTGACTGCAAATTTCGACGGATTCATCAACACGCTCTAAACACCATTCCAATGTGTTTCAAATGCCGGTGCCGCTCTGGTACTCCAGCATGCAGGCGGGTAACGAACACCCAAGCTTTGGCGCACAAGGTGCTTGCCGGGACGACACAGGTCTATTTTTTATTCTTCTCCATCTGGTTTGCCATGTCCTGCATTTGCTTGGCGAAGGCCTCCATTTGCTTCACATCAATTTTCACTTCGCCATCTGGCGTTTTGATGGTCATTGACGCGGCGTCTGCGCCTGCTGTCCCGCCTGGCGTGCCGGATGCCGTGCCAGATGTCGTGCTGGGTGTGGTAGCAGGTGTTGTACTGATGGTGGCGGTGCCAGCGGGCGTGTTGATAGTGATGTCGCTACCGCCCATCCCACCCGTCCCGCCCATTTTGAAGCCAGAGTGGGAAGGCCTGAAGGCACTGCTCACAGTGCCCAGCACCACGGCAGCCAGGATGCCGCAGACAGCCACCACAAGCATGTACGGAATGGTTTTTTCCTTGGGGTTTTTCATCAGCACGGGCATTCCGACATACATGACGTAAAGCGCATAAAAAGCTACCAGCAGGCTGATCATGCCCAAGGCAGGAAAAATGTGAAAAATGCCTGCCAGCAGCATGGGGGTGCTGCCAAAAATGACCAGCTTGAGGCCTTGAATGGTGCTGTTCTGGCCGCCAAAAGTGGGTGCCAAAGCACTGACCAGCCAGCCCATGGCAAACGTCATGACCAAAGTTAAAACATAGTTGGTGACCATCATGGCCAGACCGGTGCCAATCGGCAGGCGCATGCTGAAACCAAAACCACCCATGCCAACAATGGACATGCCGATGAACATGGACACTGCAGGAATGGCCGCCAAAATCAGCATATAAGGCACATAAAGCGATTGTGGCGTGTGCGTTTCGGCGTCAATCGCCGGCCAAGTGGCAACGGGGTTGAGCGTGATGGCTTTGGCGCGTTCGACAATATCCATGGGAATCTCCTCAGTATTCGACGTACTCACCAAGTGTACTTCGCCCTGGCATGCCCCAAAAACGATCACATCGCAACATATTCAAACCGAAATTTTGTGCCTCATTCGAGTCCACGAGGCGCACAACCCATTCGCGTGCCAGCGAGTGCCTGCCATCGGTTGCTGCCCCAACGTCTCAAGCAAGGCGGCCGGATGCCAATGGCTTGCATCAATGAATTGCAGACTGTCAAAAAAAAGCCACCCGAAGGCAGCTTTTCGGGCGCAGCAACCGCGATCTATTTCTTCCCGCCTGGCACTTTGCCTTCTACGCCCTTGACGTAGAAGTTCAGGCCACCCAAAAATTTGTCATCAGCCGCCGCATCTTTGGCAATCATCTCCTTGCCGGAGTTGTCGGTGAGGGGGCCTTTCCAGATCACAAAGCTGCCGTCGGCCAGGCCTTTTTTGACCTCCTCGACTTTGGCCTTGGTTTCTGCGGGCACGTCTTCGGCAATCGACACGATGTCAATCGCACCTTCCTTCACGCCCCACCACACGCCTGCGCCACCCTTCCAGGAGCCATCCAGCGCTTCCTTGGTGGCCTTGATGTAGTACGGGCTCCAGTTGATGATGGCCGATGCCAGGTGGGCTTTGGGGCCGTAAGCGGTCATGTCGGAGTCCCAGCCAAAGGCGCGCTTGCCTTTTTCCTGCGCGGTCTTGAGCACGGCCGGGGAGTCGGTGTTCTGGAACAGCACGTCGGCACCGCCATTGATGAGCGCGGTGGCACCTTCGGTCTCTTTGGGCGGGTTGAACCATTCGTTGATCCACACCACCTTGGTTTTCACCTTGGGGTTGCTGGACTGCGCGCCCAGGGTAAATGCGTTGATGTTGCGGATGACCTCAGGGATTGGGATCGACGCCACCACGCCCAGCGTGTTGCTCTTGGTCATCTTGCCGGCAATGATGCCGGCCATGTACGCGCCCTCGTAGGTGCGGCTGTCGTAGGTGCGCATGTTGTCGGCCTGCTTGTAGCCGGTGGCGTGCTCAAACTTGACGTCCTTGAAATCCGGCGCGACTTTCAGCATGGGCTCCATGTAGCCGAAGGTGGTGCCAAAAATCAGCTTGTTGCCCTGGGTGGCCATGTCGCGCAGCACCCGCTCGGCGTCAGCGGACTCGGGCACGTTTTCAACGAACGAGGTCTTGACCTTGTCGCCAAACTCTTTCTCTATGGCCTTGCGGGCGTTGTCGTGCGCAAAGGTCCAGCCACCGTCACCCACGGGGCCGACATAGGCAAACGCAATTTTCAAGGGCTCAGGCTTTGGCGCGGGGGCAGGTGCCGATGCCACCGGTGTCGGGGCGGGCACAGGCTTGGGCTCTTCCTTTTTGCCGCAGCCCACCAGCGCGGCACTGGCAACGGCGGTCAGGGCAGCGAATTTGAGCAAAGAGCGCTTTTGCAAATCTGTCATGTCTGTTCCTTGATTCTGAAGTTGCGACGGGTTGAAAAAGACGCCAATTATGAACCGGGGAAAAATCAGGCTGTCACGAGCCGGGATAAAACGGCTTGCCAATGGAGGCCGGCATGTTGATTTTGATCCACTGTGGATTCCGGGAAATCAACGCCAGCACCAATATGGTCGCAAGGTACGGGAGCATCGTCAAAAACTGGGGTGGCACGTCAACACCAACGCCTTGCAGGTGAAATTGCAGCATGGTCACGCCGCCGAACAGATAAGCGCCAAGCAAAACCCGTGCCGGGCGCCAGGTGGCAAAGGTCGTGAGGGCCAGGGCAATCCAGCCCTTGCCGGCTACCATCCCTTCCACCCACAGCGGCGTGTAGATGACGGAAATGTAGGCCCCGGCAAGACCACACAGCGCCCCGCCCGCCACCACCGCCAAGAGGCGGATGCGGCGCACCGGGTAGCCCAGCGCGTGGGCCGACTCGGGGCTCTCACCCACGCTGCGCATCACCAGACCGCTGCGCGTTCGGTACAAAAACCAGATCAATGCCAGCGCAAAAATGACAGTCAGGTACACTAGCGGGTGATGGCGAAACAGGGCCGGGCCCAGCAGCGGAATGTCCGTCAGGCCCGGAATGGCGTAGCTGGCGCGATCTGGAATTTTGGCCTGCACAAAAGCCGTGCCCACAAACGCCGAAAAACCCGTGCCAAACAGCGTGAGTGCCAGCCCGGTGGCGTACTGGTTGGTGTTCAGCCAGATCACCAGCAGGCCAAAAATCGCTGCTAACAGCGCGCCAATGCCCATGCCCGCGGCGAAACCAAGCCAGTCGTTGCCGGTGTGCACAACGCAAGCAAACCCGGCGATGGCCGCGCACAGCATCATGCCCTCGGCTCCAAGATTGACAATGCCCACCTTCTCGTTGATGAGCAGCCCCAGCGACGCCAGCGCCAGCACCGTCCCCGCGTTGAGGGTTGCGGCGATCAGCAGTGCATACGATTCCATCAAGTACTCCCGCCAGACATGGTCTTGAATTTGAGCCGATAGTTCACCAAGGTGTCACACGCCAGCAGGCTGAACAACAGCAGGCCCTGAAACACACCTGTGAGCGATTTGGTCAGCCCCAGGCGCGACTGCGCCATCTCGCCGCCAATGTAGAACATGCTCATCAGAATGGCTGAAAACACCATGCCCACCGGGTGCAGCCGCCCGACAAAGGCCACGATGATCGCGGCAAAGCCGTACCCGGCCGGCACATAGGTGGTGAGTTGCCCAATCGGCCCGGCCACTTCCAGCGCACCCGCTAGCCCCGCCGCGCCGCCAGAGATCAGCAGCGCAGTCCACAGCGCCTTGCGTGATGAAAACCCGGCGTAGCGCGATGCCGCCGGGGCCAACCCGCCGACCTGCTGCGCAAACCCGGCGCGCGTGCGAAACAGGAACACCCACACGCCCAACACCCCCACCAACGCCATCAGCGCGCCAATGCTGACGCGTGACCCGGCAAACAGGCGCGGGATCCGCGTGCTGGCCTCAAAGGTCTGGGTTTGCGGAAAGTTAAACCCCTGCGGGTCTTTCCACGGGCCGCCCACCAGGTAGCTCAGCACCTGCACCGCCACGTAAACCAGCATGAGGCTTACCAATATTTCATTGGCGTTGAAACGGTCGCGCAGCAGCGCGGTGAGCGCCGCCCAGAGCATGCCGCCCAGCACGCCCGCCAGTACCACAGGGATAACAATCCAGCCGCCTGTCGTCTTGTCGGCCAGCAGCGCCACGCCACCTGCACAGATGGCACCGATGATGTACTGCCCTTCGGCCCCAATGTTCCACACGTTGGAGCGGAAGCACACGGCCAAGCCCAACGCGATGATCAACAGCGGCGTGGCTTTGACCAGCAGCTCACCCAGCGCATAACCGCTTTTGATGGGCAGCCAGAAAAACATCTCAAGTCCCTTGAGCGGGTCTTTGCCCAGCGCCACAAACAGGATGACGCCAATGAGAACGGTGATCAGCAGCGCCAGCAGCGGCGAGCCATAAGACCAAAAACGCGAGGGCTGCGGACGGGCTTCGAGCTTCAAGGCAAAGCTAGGCATGCGCCGCCTCCGCTGCGGGCGCGCCCGCCCACAGCCCGCTCATCCACTCGCCAATTTTCTCCACCGTGGCATCCGCAACCGGCACCGACGGGCTCAACCGCCCGCGTGCGATCACATGCAGGCGGTCGCTCACCTCAAACAGCTCGTCCAGCTCTTCGCTCACCACCAGCACCGCGCAACCGGCATCGCGCAATGCAAGAATCGCCCCGCGTATCTGCGCCGAGGCGCCCACGTCCACGCCCCAGGTGGGTTGGGACACGATCAGCAGCTTGGGACGCGCGTCAATCTCGCGCCCCACAATGAACTTTTGCAGGTTGCCGCCCGACAGCGACTTGGCCGCCGCACTGGGGCCACCGGCCTTGACGTTGAAGCGCTGGATGATGTCGGCCGCCTGCGCTTGCAGCTTGCGCAGGTTGATCCAGCCCCCGGCGAAACCGGGGTGCGAGATGGATTCATCGCGGGTGAGCAGCAGGTTGTGCGCCAGGCCCAGCGTGGGCACCG
>JAYVNK010000124.1:0-5870 GCA_043758475.1 Comamonadaceae bacterium
GGTTTTTTGAGGGCTTCACCAGCTATTACGACGACCTTGTGTTGCGCCGCGCGCGGATGGTAGACGACACCGGCTACCTGCGGCTGCTGACTAAAACCATCAACCAGGTGCTGCAGGCACCGGGGCGCGGCGTGCAGTCGGTTGCGCAGGCGAGCTTTGATGCCTGGGTCAAGTATTACCGGCAAGACGAAAACACGCCCAACGCCACGGTGAGCTACTACACCAAAGGCGCGCTGGTAGCGCTATGTCTGGACCTCACGCTGCGCCAGGATGGCCAAAAGAGCCAAGGCCCTAAAACCACGCTGGATGACGTGATGCGTGCGCTGTGGGTGCGCTGCAAAGCCGGGCCGATGACCGAGGCGGATTTGGCCGCCGTGCTGCTCGACCTGGGTGGCCGCAGTTACGCCAAAGAGCTTGCGGCCTGGGTGCACAGCACGGACGAATTGCCACTTCAGACGCTGCTGGAGACTTTCGGCGTCAACGTGCTGAAAGAGCCGGCACAGATGGCACAGGGTTTGGGCTTGCGGGTCACAGAAGGCAGTGCGGTGCAGGTCAAAACGGTGCTGCGCGGCGGCGCGGCAGAAAAAGCCGGGTTTGCAGCGGGCGACGAGTGGCTTGGGATCGAGGTCGGCCCCGAAAAATCAGCCAATGGCTGGCGTATCGCCAAACTGGAAGATGTCGCGTTCTACGCAGGCAGTGCCACGCGAGTCAGGGCGTTGGTGGCACGTGACAAACGCTTGCTGAAACTGCCGTTGACGCTGCCCAAAGCAGAAACCACCTGGCGTCTGGCGGTGCGCGACCCAGCTGCCGTAGCGAGCTGGCTGGGCGGTTGATCTCGGCTCACAACCCGAACGAGTGATGACTGGCGCACGAACGTCGGCCTAACTTCCGCGCTGGTCCACCACCCGCTTGGCCTTGCCCACACTGCGCTCCACTTGGCCTGCGGCGCGCAGCTCAATCTCCACACTGGTGCCCACGTAGGCCTTGATTTCATGTTGCAGCAACTTGGCTGCCGCCTGCGCCTGAGGGCTGTCGGGTGAAACGCCGGGCCGCGTCTCTACCAGTACCAGCAGTCCGTCCATTACCCCTTCGCGCCGCAAAATGCACTGGTAGTGGGGGCTCAGCTCGGCGCGCTTCAAAATCAGCTCTTCAATCTGGGTGGGGAACACGTTGACGCCGCGTACGATCATCATGTCGTCGCTTCGGCCGGTGATTTTTTCCATGCGCCGCATGGTGCGCGCCGTGCCGGGCAGCAGGCGGGTAAGGTCGCGCGTGCGGTAGCGGATGATGGGCAGCGCCTCTTTGGTCAGGCTGGTGAAGACCAGTTCGCCCATGGTGCCGTCAGGCACCAGTTCCCCGGTGTCGGGGTTGATGATCTCGGGGTAAAAATGGTCTTCCCAAATGGTGGGGCCGTCTTTGGTCTCAATACATTCGCTGGCCACGCCAGGGCCGATCACTTCGCTTAAGCCATAGATGTCCACTGCGTCGATGGCCATGCGCTGCTCAATTGCCAGACGCATGTCGTTGGTCCACGGCTCGGCGCCGAAGATGCCCAAGCGCAAGGACGAATCCGCCGGGTTCAGGCCCTGGCGCTCAAACTCTTCGGCTATCGCCAGCATGTAGCTGGGCGTGACCATGATGATGTCGGGCTTGAAATCGGTGATCAGTTGCACCTGGCGCTCGGTCTGCCCGCCGCCAAAAGGCACCACCGTCAGGCCCAACTTTTCGGCGCCATAGTGCGCGCCCAAACCGCCGGTGAACAGACCATAGCCGTAGGAGATATGCACCAGATCGCCAGGCCGCGCACCGCCAGCCCGGATGCTGCGAGCCACCACGCTGGCCCACATGTCAATGTCATTTTTGGTATAGCCCACCACGGTTGGCTTGCCCGTAGTGCCGCTGGAGGCGTGAATGCGCGCGCACTGCCCGCGCGGCACGGCGAACATGCCGTAGGGATAGCCGTCACGCAAATCCTTCTTGGTAGTGAAGGGGAATTTCGCCAGGTCGGCCAGCGACCTGCAGGCGCCCGGATGCACGCCTGCCTGGTCAAACTTGGCTTTGTAAACGGGTGAGTTGTCATACGCGTGCAGCAGCGTGGCCTTGAGCCGCTTGAGCTGCAATGCACGCAACTCGTCAACACTGGCTTTTTCGATCGGTTCTAAAGGAAAGCTTGACTGGCCCATCATGTCACTGCGGAATCACCGTGCCGACAATCTGCGCGCTCTTGCCGCGAAACATCGCAATCACCTCGCCGCGCTGGTTGGTCACGCGCATGTCATAAATGCCGTGGCGGCCCTGCAAAACCTGTTCCTGCGCGTCACATGTGAGCACATCGCCCAGTTGGCCCGCTTTGAGAAACTCAATGCTGGCGCTGGCCGCAACCGCACTTTTATTGTGGCTGTTGCAGGCAAATGCAAAGGTGGAATCAGCCAGCGTAAAAATGAACCCGCCATGGCAGATCTGGTGCCCATTGAGCTGCTCCGCGCGCACCGTCATGCGCATCGTGGCCCGGCCTGGCGCACAGGAAACCAGCTCCATCTGCATCAGCTCGCGCGATGCCCGGTCTGCGGCAAACATGGACTCGGCCACGCGTTGGGCCATTGCCGCAGCGGCAGGCGCTTCCATCGTTGACATGCTCATTCGCCTTTGAACTGGGCCGGGCGTTTCTGCAAAAACGCCCCCACACCCTCAAAATAATCATGCGTCTTGCCCATGGCTGATTGCGCGTCGCGCTCGGCGTCAAGCTGCTGGCTGTAGCTGTTGCTGGCGCTGGCCCGCAGCAAGTGGCGCGTGGCGACCAGCGCTTGGGTGGGCATGGCGGCCATGCGTTGGGCGAAAGCGGTGGCGGCGGCCAGTGGCTCTGGCGACACCTCCCAAATCATGCCCCAGTCCTTGGCCTGCTGGGCGCTGAGTTTGTCGCCTGTGAAGGCCAGGGCCGTGGCGCGTGCCAGGCCCAGGCGCTCGGTCAGGAGCCAGCTGCCACCGGCGTCGGGAATCAAACCGATTTTGCTGAAGGCTTGAATGAAACTCGCCTCTGGGGCGGCAAACACCACATCGCAGGCCATGGCGTAAGACGCGCCTGCGCCGGCTGCCACGCCGTTGACGGCCGCAACGGTGGGCATGCGCAGCTTGTGCAAGCGCCGGGCCGTGACATTGAAGTTGTTCTCAATGGTGAGGCCGGGGTTTGCACGTTCCACAAGGTTCGGGCCAGGCGTGAAATCAAACGATGCCAAATCGGCCCCGGCGCAAAACCCCCGGCCAGCACCCGTGATCACGAGGGCACGAATGGCGGGGTTGGCCTCGGCCTGGTCCAGCAGCCGCCACAAGGTGTGGTGCATTTCGGGTGTCAAGCTGTTCAGCGCCTGCGGGCGGTTGAGCGTGACCATGGCCACGCTGCCGAGGTCTGAATACAAAACGGTGGGGTCGGTCATGGGAAATGTCTTTCAGGATGTTTCTTTGGATTTTGCGTACTCTGGGAATTTACCATTAACCGACCCATCGGTCGGTTAATTTTCAAAACCAATTGCGGCAGCTATCGTTATAGTCCCTGCAACATCCAAAAACCGGAGAACGTGATGAACAGTGAGCAAAAACCCAATGCGACGATCTTAGTGCACACCGAAGCAGGCAAAGTCGGCATCATCACCCTGAATCGGCCCAAGCAGCTTAACGCGCTGAATGACCAGCTGATGGTCGAGCTGGGCGATGCGCTCAAAGGCTTTGACGCCGACCCCGCCATTGGCTGCATGGTCGTCACCGGCAGCGAAAAAGCGTTTGCAGCGGGTGCCGACATCGGTGCCATGGCCAGCTACGGTTTTGCCGACGTCTACAAAGGCGACTACATCACGCGCAATTGGGAGACTATCCGCAGCATCCGCAAGCCGGTGATCGCGGCTGTGAGCGGCTTTGCCTTGGGCGGCGGCTGTGAGCTGGCCATGATGTGCGACTTCATCATCGCGGCGGACAACGCCCGCTTTGGCCAGCCCGAAATCAAGCTGGGCATCATCCCCGGGGCCGGGGGCACGCAGCGCCTGCCGCGCGCAGTGGGCAAGGCCAAGGCGATGGACCTGGCGCTGACCGGTCGCATGATGGACGCCACCGAGGCCGAACGCGCAGGCCTGGTCAGCCGCGTGGTCCCGCTGGACAAATTGATGGCAGAGACACTGGGTGCGGCCCTGATGATCTGTGACTATTCGCAGATTGCGGTGATGGCCGCCAAAGAATCGGTCAACCGGTCATTTGAGAGTGGCCTGTCCGACGGCATCATGTTTGAGCGGCGCATCTTCCACGCCCTGTTTGCCACCAGCGACCAGAAAGAAGGCATGGACGCGTTTGTGAACAAGCGCAAGGCTGTTTTCAGCAACAGTTGAGGAGCTATGCAGAGGCTCCATGAGGCTGTTACAGTACGGTTTCTGTAGCAGCTTGGCGATGTTTTTCGCGCCTTGGGCTGTTACTGCCGCCATTGCAACCAGAAATTCCATCTTTTCCACGGAAGCCAGAGCGATGACAACACGTCGAACGTTTATTCAGGTGATTCCGGTGTCTGGCGCAGTTTTGCTCGCCGCCTGTTCCGACAAGGCCGCGCCGCCTGCTGCACCAGCACCTGCACCGGCAGCGCCGCCCGCCGCGCCTGCACCGGCTCCTGCGCCACCAGCAGCGCCCGCCCCGGCACCGGCTGCGGCTGGCACCAACGCCGGCGGCCCGATGGTGGATGAAAAGGACGCCGTCGCCGTCTCATTGGGCTACGTCGCCGATGCAAGCCGGGTGGACAAAGCCAAGTTTGCGAATTTCACCGCAGCGCAAAACTGTGCAGCTTGCACCCTCTTTCAGGGAGCAGCCGGCGCTGAGGCTGGCGGGTGCCCGCTGTACGCCGGAAAGCAAGTCAGCGCGCAGGGCTGGTGCAGCGCATTCGCCAAGAAAGCCGCCTGACCCAAGGCGTGATTGACTATAATACGAGACCATGGTGATATAGCTCAGTTGGTTAGAGCGCAGCATTCATAATGCTGATGTCGGTGGTTCAAGTCCACCTATCACCACCACCTCACAAGCCTTATAGGCACTGGCCTCGCAGCTACTTAAGTGATAGTGAGGGCTGTTTACTTAGTGGCTCTTTGCACCCCGTGTAGCCACTGTGTAGCCACCAGTACCGGGTTTTGTACCGTGTGGCCGCCGCTCAGTTCGGCTTTAAAGCCACAAAGCAAACAAACAAGGTGGCTGGCGCGTCTGGGTCGTGCCCGGCCCTCCGGATAGCTTCCTCCGTCGTTTCCCCGTCCTTGGGAAACACCTGCACCACGGTTAGATTTCTGTCCTCCGCGTTGGCGCTGGCTTCCAGGGTGGCAATTCTCTTTTCAAGGCTTTGCATGTTTGCTCTCCAGTGCGGTAATTCGTGCGGCCAGTTCGTCAATCTCGCTAATCTTGCCCAGCGACCCGATAGCGGCCAGCAGTTGCGCACCCTGTCCCGGCGCAAGCTCGCCAGCAGCCACAGCAGCCAGCACGGCGCGGCCTTGGTCTGTCAGGGTGCCATCGGGCAAATTAATAGTCTGAGCCTGTTCTATGGCCTTCACTGGCGGTAGCACGCGCTCCAGAATCAGCCTGGCGGCCTGAATGTCGCCACCACGGGCAGCCGTTACCAGTTGATTGATGATGTCCGGGACATGCTCACCAATGGCGGCGCGTAGCTTTTGAAGTTCACCACTTCCCGGCGGCTTGCCCGCTGGGTTGCCGGACTGGCCGGGCTTCCAGGCATGGGCAGGCGTCTTTTTCTTTTGAGTTGCCATCGGTCTGATTTCTTTGTGCTTTTTCAGGCTTCAATTGACAATTGGCGGGGGTTTGCACCAGTCGCCGATTTAAGGGGCTCTGGTGCCTTTTTG
>JAYVNK010000125.1:0-5840 GCA_043758475.1 Comamonadaceae bacterium
GCTGCCGTCTGCGGCGAAGACGATTTTCATTGTGTTCTCCTGGTATGAATCCAAAGGTCGATCATTGACTTTTTGTGGCGGATAAACTGTGCGCCAGTACACACAAGTGTCATTTTTCCAACCTGCATTGGCGTTGATGCAAATCAAACAGCCTGCTGAAAAACACCGGAATGACCACCCCCAGCGCGATTGCGGCGAGCACGTCGGTCGGCCAATGCACGCCTATAACCAGGCGGGACAGCGCAACCGCACACGTCCAAAGAATGGCGAACCCGGTTGCCAGCATGGCCGGCCAGCGGCGCTGCGGCCAGATGCGTACAGCGCACAGAACCGCAGCCGTCGCAAATGCCGCAACGCTCAGGGTGTGGCCGCTGGGAAAGCTGGAGCCCCAGTACCACGGTGCACTCCATAAGGCAGGCCGGTCCCGCTCAAAGGCCAGTTTCAGTGAATAGACAGCCAGTGGCGCAATTACCATGGAGGAGGCCATTAGCACTGCCTCAAATCGCCGCTGGGCGAGCAGCAGGGCAATGATCGCCAGCACTGAGGCTGGCACCAGAAACCTCACCGAACCGCTCAGCGTGATGGTGTTCAAAAGGCCCGCGAGCGACTCGGGCACATGGCTGTGCACCAGCCACAGAATGGTGGTCTCAAGGGGTTCAAGCGTTGTTTCAGGTGACACGGGTTGGCGCGGTTATCAAGGGGCACAACCCTACTTTTGCCTGAATTGAGTTTGTGATCTGTGCGCTGCCGCACAGACCGCCTCTTTTTCACTGGCGACGCAGGGCTGACCCCAACACCAGTTGCCAAACACCCTCCCACTTCACCCAGGGTCCCAACATGGAAATACTGATGATTCTGACGTCGCACAGCGAGCTTGGCGACACAGGCGAGAAAACCGGTTTCTGGCTGGATGAATTTGCCGCGCCCTACTACGTGTTCAAAGACGCCGGTGCCCAAGTCCGTCTCACCTCACCGCTTGGGGGAGAACCACCGATGGACCCCAAAAGCGATGAACCGGCAACGCAGACCAACGCCACCCGCCGCTTCAAAGCCGACCCTGCCGCACAGGCCGCATTGGCGGGCACGTTAAGGTTGCGCGGCGTTTCCGCCAGCGATTTTGATGCCGTGTGTTACCCCGGTGGCCATGGTCCGCTGTGGGACCTGGCTGAAAACGGTTTCTCCATCGCGCTGATTGAAGCCATGCTGGCCGCCGACAAGCCCGTGGCCGCCGTGTGCCATGCCCCGGCAGTGCTGCGCCACGTCAAAACACCCGATGGATTTCCCGCCGTCAGGGGCAAAGCCGTTACCGGGTTCAGCAACACCGAAGAACGCGCGTCTGGCCTGGGCCATGCCGTGCTATTTCTGGTGGAAGACAGGGTCAGGCAAAGCGGCGCAGATTACTCACGTGCCGCAGACTGGAAGCCGCACGTCGTCACCGATGGGCTGCTAATCACTGGACAGAATCCAGCATCTGCCGGGCCAGCCGCTGTGGCTCTGCTGCAGAAGCTGAACCAGACGGTGGCGGCCTGACAAATCCGTCGCTGTAGCAGGGTTGCGAATTTTTTATGTGTGCGTTGGCGAACGGCGTGGCTCGGGCAGGTCGGCCTGATTCCCGTGTTCCGCTACAGGCCGGCGGGTGGCGCGTCGCCCTGGTTTTTCGAGGCCGGTGTGGGGCTGACCTTGGCCACCTCTCTCTATGAAACTGACCGCAAGCGGTTTTCAACCGGCTTCAACTTCGGCGACCCCCTTGCCGTGGGCCGCAACCTTGGCCAGCACAGTGAACATGAACTGTCACTGCGTGTGCAGCATTTCTCAAACGGGGGAATCAAGCATCCGGATCCCGGTGAAGATTTCATCGAGCTACGGTATGCCTATCGATTCATGTAACCGTTTTCAAGATCTCTTCCGCAGAGAAAAAACTTGGCGGGCAACACTGGTGCTACAAAACTTGCTTCCAGCGCCAGACAAAGGGGACAAAACGGGAAACTTCAGATTTTAGGAGTAAAAAGTGCCTGCGGCCCCCGTCCTACATGCATAGTTAGCTATTATTTATGTATTTTGGATAATCTGTGTAGCCGTGGGCACCACCCCCATAGTAGGTGGTGCGATCGCCCTGGTTGAACGGGCCGTCCTGGCGCAGGCGCTCTACCAGGTCGGGGTTGGCTATGTAGGGGCGGCCAAACGCCACCAGGTCAGCGCCGCTGTGCAGGGCCTCTTCGGCCAGCGCCTTGTCCAGTCCGTTGTTGACCATCCACGCGCCTTTGCCTCCCGCGCGTGCGTAAGCTGCCTTGAGGGCGACGTAGTCAAACGGCCGCTCTGGAAGCACGCGCGGGCCGCCGGTTGCGCCTTCAATGATGTGGATGTAGGCCAGGTGCAGCGTGGCTAGCTGGTCGATGACGTATTCAAACAGTGGCTGGGGCGCGCTGTCATGTGCATCGTTGGAAGTGGTGACAGGCGCCAGGCGGATGCCGGTGCGCCCACCGCCCACAGCGCTGGTGACGGCGCGCACCACCTCCAGCAGAAAGCGGGCGCGGTTCTCAATGCTGCCGCCATAGCCATCGGTGCGATGGTTGGAACCGTCCTTGAGAAACTGGTCTATCAGATAGCCATTGGCACCATGGATTTCAACGCCGTCAAACCCTGCTGTTTCCACCGCGTTTCGCGCCGCCGCCTGGTAGGTGTGCACGATGCCGGGCAGCTCCTGCGCGCGCAGGGCTCGGGGCGCAGAGGTGGGCACAAACGTGGGTACGCCATCTTTCATCAATACCGTTTTGGTTTTGGCGGTGATGGCCGAGGGTGCCACCGGCTGCCCACCGTCGGGTTGCAGGTCAGTGTGCGACACGCGCCCTACATGCCAGAGCTGCACCACCATCTTGCCGCCTGCGGCGTGCACAGAATCGGTCACGCGCTTCCAGCCGTCGAGCTGCTCGGTGCCATACAGGCCCGGCACATCCGCATAGCCCTGGCCCTGCTGGCTGATGGCTGTGGCCTCGGAGATCAGCAGCCCGGCGCTGGCACGCTGGGTGTAGTACCCGGCCATCAGCGGCGTGGGTATGGCATCAGGCGCACGGTTGCGTGTGAGCGGTGCCATGACGATGCGGTTGGCAAGCTGCAAATCACCGGCTTTGAAGGGGGAGAAAAGAATAGGGTCAGAAGAAGGCATGGCTGTGGTGAAGAGTTGAAGGGTTGCTAATCCAACATTACCAGATTGCCAACATCTGCAGCGGCCTTGACATCTTCAACCGGCAGCGCCGCCGAGCTTTGCCCGCGTGCGCCCCAGATGATGTCCACCAGCCGGTCATCGATCTGCTCTATCAGGCACGGGCCCATCGGAATGTTGCCTGTCTTGCCGTCGTCCCTGGCGTAGGGCACTGGCCCGGTGATGCGTGCGCTGTGGGTGATGGTCATGATCAATGGTCCCAGTAATTTGCGCGTCCGTAGTGCTTGAAGAAGTCATCTTCGTGTTTGCGTTCAAAAGGCTCGGACGGGTTGTAAACCGGCGCGTCCTGCAGGGCCTGGCGGGTGAGGTTGACGGATACCTTGGCATCTGCCCAGCTAATGTTGTCCACCCAATGCGGCACGATCAGCACCTTGTGGCCCAGCCACCAATTGCTGGTGTCCACCACCAGGTAGCGGATGGCCCAGGTTTCCTCATCCACCAGCAGGCCCTGCACGTGGCCGATATCGCCATCGGTGGCATGGATGTGGTAACCCATCACTGCCTTGCAGCTACGCAGATGCGGGTCGTCATGTTCGTGGGCAGCGGCACGTGCCTGCTCTTGCGCAATTTCTTCTTCCGTGCGTGCGGGCATCGGCGCTGTGGCGCGGCCCTCGTAGCCGGGCATGATCATGTTGGGCCCCATCTCGCCGCCCCACAGGCTCGCGCCTCCCCAGTAGTAGGGGTAACCGTAATAGTTCAGCTGCTCTATTTCGTGTTGGCGCGACACCGGCTTGTTGGTGTCAATGTCGGGGCTGTTTTTGACCTGCTCCTTCGTCATGGAAGCGGGCAACACTTTGTCGCTCCAGTTGGCTTGCCCTATCGCCATAGGAGAGACCAAAACCTCCCGGCTGGACAGCCAGGTTCCGGTATCGACGACGAGGTAGCGGACGACCCACGCCTGGTCGTCAAAATAGAAATCCTTCACGTGGCCAATAGGGCCATCGGTGGCTTGAATCGCATAGCCCTGAAGATCGTTGGTGTTGTGCAGCATGTTGGTTTCTCCGGTTAAGTTAAGGCCGATTGGGGCAAGATTGACAGCAATATCGTGCTGGTGGTTTGAATATTCCAGCGTTGTCACTTGCCCGTCTGTGCGCTGGCGCACAGACGCCGCGTCGAAATTGTAAAAAGGCGGGCATTGCCGCCATTGCGCCGGGGTTGTCCATGCCAAGTGCCATCTGGCTTGAAAGCAGGGCTATCGCTGAAGGTTCCGCAGCCACCGGCGGGGCAGAAGTTATGCGCTACTATTTTTTGATTGCCAGCAGTAAATGGTCGTGTCCGTATCTGGCATGGCCACACAAAATTGGGCAGGCTCGAAATACGCATGCTTTGTGCCGCGCCTGGCACAGAATGAGCACGTGCAGCGGGTAAGCGCGGCGGGTAAGTCACCGTTGATTTCAAACGCCACCATGCTGCAATGGCAGCTTCATTTGATGGTCATGCGGAAATCTCACTGGATTTACCGGGTAGACAGCTATGGTTTCGAAATCTCTGCAAGCGCCTGTGCTGCGGGGCGAACTTCGGTGCTTTCCACCGCAAAGTCGCCGAGCGCCACGATGCCGACCAGGCGTTTGGCGCGGTTCACCACGGGCAGACGGCGCACCTGGCGCTCACTCATGATCTTGGCAGCTTGTTCCACCGAATCATCGTCATACGCCCAGGCAATGCCATCAGACATCACATCGCGCACTTTGGTGTACGCGCCGAGTCCTTCGGCAACCGCGCGAACCGCGATGTCGCGGTCTGAAATGGCACCAATCATGCGGTCGTCTTCTGCCACGCGCAACATGCCGAAATCGCCATCCCGCATTTTCTTGGCTGCGTCCGCAATCGTCATCTCGGGGCTGACAAATTCAACGTCAGTGCTCATCAAGTCTTTCAACAATTGCCATGGTCATTCTCCGGTAGGTAGATTGCTGTGGGCAGTGATGGTCATGGCTTGCGTTCAGGCCACAGGCTGCGTCACGCCGTCCCGGTCCGGGTCGACGGGCAGCAAGTCAGGCGTATGCCCCTGGTCGGGGTCAACCGGCAAGGGCAGCACATCGGGCGCGGGCTCGTGCGTGGGTGGCGCGTGGTTTTTTTGCAGTGTGAGGCGGGTCACGTCAACTCCTTCAATCAGGCATGTACCGCTCCATCATCTGCAATGCGGGATGCCGCGTCAGCCAGCCAGGGGGCCTAAGCGCTGTCTACTTCAGTTTTCCCAAACCAACCCGAAACTCCTCCAGCTTTTTCTCATAGTCCGCAGCGTCCCCATAGTCTAAAAACCGGTTGTAGCGATTGTGCTTTCCCAGTATTTTGTGGGCGTGTTTGATGGGGCAAAAATACTCTTCGGTGCGGGCCAGAATTTCGGCCATGTAGCTCATCAGGCCATTGCCATACTCGCAGTAAGTGCAGTGGAATTTCTCTATGAAATTGAGGTAGCCCAAATGGTGGCGGTCAAAAACGATGTAGCTGGCGCGGTGCACTTTGGTGATGCCGTAAATGGGAAAGCAGGTCCATTGGTACAGCGTTACCAGCAGGTCCAGCAGCAGCATGGGCAGCACCATGCCGTAGATGATGGGGCCGGTGATGAGGTTTTGCGGGCGGTTGGTGACCAGCCAGCGAAAGACGTTTTTCTTCAACT
>JAYVNK010000126.1:0-5837 GCA_043758475.1 Comamonadaceae bacterium
GTGTTGCTGCCACAACGCAGCGGGAGGGCGTGACGCAACTTTGCGACTGGAATGCACCAGAGCGTCACACTGGCTTGGCCACCACCTCCAGCGCCAGGCACAAATCCGCCCAGGCCTTGGCTTTCTCGGGCAGATTGCGCAGCAGGTAGGCCGGGTGGTAGGTAGCGATCACAGGCACGTTGCGCCCGGCGCTGGCGTAGCTGTGCACTTGCCCGCGCAGCTTGCCCAGCGGCAGTTTGTGCACGTCAGGCATGCTGGCCTGCAGCAGTGAATTGACGGCAAAACGGCCCATCGCCAGGATGATTTTGGGCTGCAGCAGCTCAATCTGGCGGCGCAGGTAGGGCTCGCACTGCGCCACTTCGCCCACCTCGGGGTTGCGGTTGCCCGGTGGCCGGCATTTGATGACGTTCGCGATGTAGACGTTGCGGTGCCGCCCTTGGCCCATGGCCTTGAGCATGTTGTCCAGCAGCTTGCCGGCCTGGCCTACAAACGGTTCGCCAGTGCGGTCTTCGTTTTCCCCCGGCGCTTCGCCCACGATGAGCCAGTCCACCTGCGGCGCAGCATCTGGATCGGTGGCGGCCTGGCCGACGCCGAACACCGTGTTCTTGCGGCCTTCGCACAGCTTGCAGGCCTGGCAGGTGGCGACGGCGTGTTGCAGTGCGGACCAAGGCATCGCGTCGATGCCCACGATGATTTTTGGCAAGAAATGTTGTACTTTTGTGTCTGTAGCCCTTGTTCTGTATGAATAGTTAGCTACGTTTTCAGGAGTATTAGATTTTTCGGATGCGCCATCCGCCAACAACGGGGTTTGGGCCCGAGGCGACGGGGCGGGCAGCGCTGCAGCCAATGCAGGCACCACAGTGTCGGTGGCCGCCGGCCACCAGACCCGCACGTCCATTTCCTGCAACATTGCGCGCTGGCGCTCATCCAGATCAAGACTCATAGGGTGATTGTCACTGTCATTTTCGTTCGCGCATACAGCGGTGCTCGAAGCCTACAGACGCAGGCTCATCACCACGGCATCTTCCCGCAGAGCCGTGCCAGCGCGGTCACCATTGGGATAGTAGTTTTTGCGCAGGCCGACCCGGCGAAAACCCTGGCTGTCGTACACCTGCATGGCGCGCCCATTGCTGGCGCGCACCTCCAGCCACAGCCACTGCGCGCCCTGCCCGCGTGACCAGACGGCCAGCGCGTCCAGCATCACCCTCGCCCAGCCCTGGCGCTGGCAATCCGGGGCGACGGTGATGTTGAGCAAGTGAACCTCGTCCACCCCTTTCATGGCCACAAAGTAGCCCAGCAAAACATCGTCTGCCATCAGCAGCTGCGACTGGTAGCCAGACCTCAGCGCATCGATGAAGTTGGTTTGCGACCACGGGTGGGCATAAGCGCTTTGCTCAACCGCCACCACCGCCGCAAGCCGCTGCAGGCAATCCATGCGAAACGGTTCGAACCGGGCACCTGTTGATTTAAGGACGGCACTCATGTCGGGGCGGGGCGGGGCGATGGCTGTTGGTGTGCTGGACTGCGTTGCTGGCTGTATTGTGCAGGCTTGTTCATCAGTTTTGCGCCCCCGGCTTTTTGTGAAGCGTCACGCAGTGGCTTTCTCCAGCAGGCGCTCGCGCGTGGTTTTGGCCACTTTATCGCGAATGTAAACAGGCAGCGCCTGGTCGGCAGGCACCGCGTGGCCCGCAGCCAGCAAGGCGGGTGCCAGGCGCAGCATGGCGCTGGCGGTGGGCAAGGCATGGATGCGAGTTGCATGGCCGGCAGGCATGCGGTCGCCATACGCTGCGAAGGCATTGCCCGCGATGGCCCAGCCGTCTTCGAGCAGCAGGTTTTGAGGTGAAATCAGGCTGTAGCCCTTGTTCTTCGTCCATAATCCGCTATTAAATTCATAATACGCAGCGTACACCTCGTCCATGCGCGCGTCCAGCACAGCGAGCACACGCAAGCGGCCTGGCAACACCTCAATTGACGCATCCAGCCGCGCCTCTTCAGCCACCGCCAGCAAGCTGTCCACCGGCAACACGGGTACCCCCGCGCCAAACGCCAGCCCCTGCGCCACCGAGCATGCCGTGCGCAGCCCGGTGAAAGACCCCGGGCCGCGGCCGAAGGCGATAGCGTCAAGCTGGCCAAACGCCAGGCCAGCCTGCTGCATCAGCTGCTGGACAGCGGGGATCAGCGTGGCGGAGGCTTGCGCGCCGCCCGCACCGGTGTGGAGCCAGACTTGCGGTCCAGCGCCCGCGCCGCGCTGCACGGCGATGGACATGGCGTCGGTGCTGGTATCGAAGGCGAGCAGGTTCATGAGCCCATTTTAACCAAAAAATCGGGCTGTAGCCCTTGTCCAGTGTGCATAAGTAGCTATTATTTATAGAGCATTTAAGGATTTTCAAGAAAACCGATTCAAAGGCGACCGGGGTTTCAGTCGAGCCGCATCTGGCGCAGCCTGACCTCGCCGAACCCAAGCTCATTGCGTCGGTTGTTTGCCTGTCCGACATCACTTGCCTGTCCACCTGGCGGCACCGTCGCCTTGGCGCTGTTGACCCGTACTGCAACCGGGCACGCCCCGGTGGCGATGTAAGTCAGCGCAGCGGCGGTGCGCTGCTCTGCCGGGTCACCCAGCTGGCGGGCCAGGTCGTCTGCCACGGGGCAGGTGGGCACAAAGCCTGTGCTGTAGTCGCTGAAACCCTGGGCGTTGGCGGTGAGGAAGTTGACCGCGTTGTAGGTGAGGCCGCAAGCGCCCCTCGGCAAGAAGCCGTAAGGTTTGCCAAAGGTGGTGCTGCCGATGGTGATGACGGGCTTGAACGGGCGCAGGCCGTTGATGAGCAGCTCGCTGGCCGATGCCGTGGCACCGGAGGTGATGACGAAAACGCGGCTCAGGTTGTCCAGCGGCGTGGACGTTGTTTCGCTGGCCTTGGAGGCAAAGTACGCGCTGAACGTCTGGTTGAAATTTCTGTCAGCATTCTTGGCGCTGAAACGGAAATCGGCAAACACCTTGCCATCCAGCGCCGGGCCTGAGATCAGGCTGGCCAGGTTGCGCGCCTGCGTGGTGCTGCCGCCGCCGTTGTAGCGCAGGTCGAGCACCAGTTCGCTGATGCCTTCGGCCTTGAAGCGTTCGAAGGCGGCACCCAGTGCATCGGCCCCAGAACTGATGAATTCCTGGTAGGCCAGATAGCCCACTTTGGCCCCGTTGGGTGCGATCATGACGCGCACGTCATTCACGGGCAACAGCGTGTAGGCCGCAGAACTGACGTTGAATGTCCGTTGCCTGCCACCGTCATCCGAGACTGCAAATTGGCGGGCGACACCTGGAACACTGACACGCGGCGGCAGTCCGTTGACGATCTGCACCGGGGTATAGCCGTCAATCGTCACGATGGTGTCGCCACGGCGCAGCCCGGCCAGGCCGACGGGGCTTAGGGGCTCCACCGCGCGCACCTTCAGTACGGTCTGCGCCGCATCGGCCCAGGCCAGTGAATAGCCGTAGCCCGTGCGCTGGCCCTGCTCAAACACCTGCACGAACTCGGCGGTGCTTTGCGCAAAGCTGTAGCGGTCAACCGGCGCAAACAGCAGGCTGGCGAAATACTGGGGCAGCGTGGCGGCCGCAGCGTCAGGGGCGCGTTGCTGGTCGAACCAGAAGTACTGGTCGTTCATGTAATCGCGCAGCCAGGCGCGCTGGCCTGGCGCATCGCAGGAGGCGGGGTCTGCGGGGTAGCCGCTGGCGACCGGCAGGGGCGTTGGCGTGGGGTCAACTGCCGGCGTGCCCGCGCCTGGGTCTGAACTGCTCCCGCCGCCGCAGGCTGCCAGCAGCGCGCAGGCCAATGCAATCGCACAGACTTCAAATTTCATGGACTGATTGTAGGAAGACTCCTGCCTGCGCAAACACTTACAAGATATAGCGGGGCCATCACACGCATGACGGTTACCATGAATGGGGAAGCCCGCAAGCAGATGGGCAATCAACCTTCGATTCAAGGGAGTTTTATGATGGGAAAATTTTCGCCAATTCGCCAATTCGCCAATTCGCCAAGGCATCCGCAATAACCTTGCTCACCTTTTCGGCCCAAGCCGCGCTGGTTAATCCCACAGAGCTGCCCAAAATGGTGGCTCAGGCGCAGAAGAACGGTGCCACGCCAGTGGTGGTCCATCTGGCCCCAACCAGCATTGACCAACTCCGCGCCGACCTGAAAGGCGTCAACAACGCCATGGCCCAGCGGTCGACCCGGCTGCTTGCCGAGTTGGGCCAGCAGGTGTGGGATGCTGGCCGGTGGGACAACGGCCTGGGCCAAATCGGCTTGCACGTGACAGAGGCCGGCCTGAAGATGCTGCAAAACACCGGCAACGCCGTCTCTTTTTATGCCGACCAATCCTGGAGTGCACGCAGCAAACTTAGCGCTCTGGACGGTAGCCATGCAGAGATTGACCGACTGCTTGGCAACAATGGCTACGTAGACGCCGCAGTCACCCTCAATGTCGATGGGCTGGATTTCGACACCTTGAAAGACGGCAGCGTCAGCCTGCGCACCACGCTGAAGACAGCCGAAGAAGGCCGTACAAAAGCAAAAACGCTTCTGGACAGTTTGAACGACGCTCAGGCACCCGGCAAGAATGCCGCCTTGGCCGCAGTGCCCACATTAACCTCGCCCGCGTTGACCGTGCGCCTCACCCGTGAAGGCGTTGTCAAACTGTCGGCAAGCGACCTGGTGCGCAGCCTCAAGCCCGTGGGCTTTATCGATGCGCGCCCGTTGACTTTCAACCCCGACGTGTTGGTGGCAGCCCAGCGTGACGGCGCTGCGCAAGTCATCATCACCATTCGCACGCCCATGATCGGCGGCAACCAGTCTGCAGCATCGTTTGCTGCACAAACCCAATCGCACAAACGGGCGCTGGACGGGCTGTTGGCAGACGCTGGCGTGAGCAGCAAGCTGCAGGACCTGTCGATGTTCGGTGTGATGGCGGGACGACTGACTTGGGCTGAAATTCAAGGTATCAAATCATCCAAAGATTCTCGGCTGTTAAGCGTGGAGCTCAACCGGCCCATGGCCAGTCCGAGCTTGGCCAACAGCACCTTAGTGATGAACATGCCCGTCGCCTGGAATGCCAACTTTCGCGCAGCCGGGCAAAACATCATTGTGATGGACACTGGGGCTCAAACCAACCACGAGTTTTTCAAAGATGCAGCGGGCAAAAGCCGGGTATTTTTTGAAGGGTGTTACGGCACAAACCAACTTGATGCTGGTATCCAATACGAATCCATATGTCCGCAACAAGGCACCAATGGCGCAGGCCCTGGGGACAGCCCAGGCGGGCTGGTCGGGTCTGCGGCGCATAGGCTGGATTGCGCGGCGACTTCAATTGCCGATATTTGCAAGCACGGCACAATCGTTGCTGGCGTTGCCGCAGGCCGGGGGGCGTCGTTGTTGCCGCCCGCCGGGCTTCAAGGCGTTGCCCCAGATGCTCGCATTGCCGCCTTCCAAGTATTTTCTTATGACCAGGCGCGAGTTCAAGCGCCGAAAGCCTTTGACCAAGACCTGATCACCGTGATGCAGCTGCTTGGCAACATCATGACGCCCGGAACCGCTAACAACCCATTTGTCATAAATATGAGCTTGGGCGCTGGGAATTATGTATCTCAATGTACTTATGTAAGCCCTGCGTTCGCGATGGCGGTGCAAACGCTGTTTGATCGCGGCGTGCCCGTTGTGGCCGCAACCGGGAACAACGGGTACACAAATGCAATCAACTGGCCGGCCTGCGTGCCCCGTGTGATCAAAGTCAGCGCAGTCAACAACGATAGTTTTGGCAACACCCACTCCTTCCAGGCCAACTTGCCAATCCTT
>JAYVNK010000127.1:0-5817 GCA_043758475.1 Comamonadaceae bacterium
CGATGCCCGCGCCCCACAAACCGCCTGCCAGTGCGCTGGGGATTTTTCCGGCGAAATGGAGCATCTCGCCAATCATGTCTGCAGCTGCCAGTGCAAGGGCTCCAGCCAGTGCGCCCACAATGACGCCACCAACTGCGCCTGCGATTCTCATGCCCTGCGTCAGCTCGGGTTTTTGGTATTTGGCCATGCGGGTCTCCTGTTGCGTTGGTTTTTGTGTTGGGCAGAGGGTTGACAGCCAAGCTGTTACGCCGCCATGTCCTCGCCCAGCCCCCACGACGCCAGCGTGTAAGCCGCGCCGTGCACGGTGCCTTGCCCGCTGGCGACGGTGCGCTTGCGGCTGAGTACATCTACGCGGTATTGGGGGCGGGCGCTTTGGGCGACCGCTTGTGCCAAAGTGTCGCGCCGCACTGCTTCCAGCGAGCCTGTCGGCAGCGCAGCGACGGCAGCGATGGCGTCTGGCTTGAAGCTGCCGTTTTGCACGTGGACGTCAAAGGCCAGCATGATGCCCAGTTCACTTTGCAGCTTCAGTGTCCGGGCCGACGCGGCACAGGGCACAAAGTAGCGGTCATAGGCCCGCTGCATTTGAATCTGCTTGACGATGGGCTCGTCCCCCAGCCGCGCAAACGCCCGCAGCCAATCGGGCGGCAGGCCTTCTTTGGTGGCACCTGAACTCATGGCATTGGCCCACGCAACTTGCTGGGCCAATGGCTTGGCAACAGCCGCCTGCCATTGCGTTGCCAGTGGCCCCATCACGCGTGCCAGCGTGCCGGGCACCTGCTGCTCGGCAGTGCCCAGGATGGTCTGGATTTCGCGGTTTGACAGCGTGAAACCAATCACACCCCAGGTGATGCCTGCGCCATCAAAATTGCCCTTGGCCAAGCCGAAGCCGTGCCCTTCAAACGCAGCCGTGACTTGCAGGCAGCGTTCAAACAGGCTGGGCAGCGGGTCGGGTGTGAGCTGCTGCCACGTGGCCAGCTCGACCGCGCCACTGGCGGGCAGGCCGCGCGCGGTTTGCAGGTTCTGCAGTGCAGTGAAGGTTTTGCCGCCAAAGTCGCCATCGGCAAATTTCAGCGGGTCGCCGACGACAAAATTCTGGCGCTGCAGATCGGTCTGGATGCGCTTGGCAATCATGCCCTTGCACCCGCGTGAAAAGTAGATTCGTGCCATGCTGACCACCCCTGTGAAATAGACTCGGACCGCCAACCGCCAACCGCCAACCGCCAACCAGCAAAACAGTATCGCGCCCATTCATGAATTTGTCATCTTTTTTGCTTCTGCTGGCGGTGGTTGGCCTGGCCGGGTGCGATGGTGCGCAGGACGTTGACGACGTTCAGCAGCGCCTGGTGGGCAGTTGGCTGCGTGACGATGAAGAAGACGGCGCGCACGTGCGCCGCGTGCTGGTGCTGCAGCCCGGTGGGCGCTTCGCAGAAACCTCCAAAGCGACCCGAGCCGTCGAAACCCATGAAGCCACGCCAGGTGTTGCGGTGCTGGCGCAGCATACCCACTCGGGCGACTGGCTGTTTGACGGCACCAACCTGAAGCGCCGCTACACCCTGATTGATGGACGCCAGCCGTCAGCGCCCGCGTTTCCGTATGCAGCGTTTGAGCTCCACTTTGAGTCCCGCAACGTGTTTATCGGCACTGACAACATCCGCAAACGCCAAGTGCGCTACCAGCGGGTTGCTGATGGCACGCTGCCTTGAAGGCTGGCACAATGCTACATAAATAGTAGCTTACTATGCATTCTGTACAAGGGCTATAGGCTTATTTTACCGTCATATCAGGTCAAACCCGCGCCCGGAGGACTCAATTCACTCGCGCCAGTCATTGACTGCCACTGACTGCCACTGACTGCCATTCAGCGCATCGCCTGCCCCGCCATCTCACCCGTCGCCAGACCATTTTCCAGACTATTGGCCAGCACACCCGCCGTCAATGCGCGGCGTGCTGGCCAGTCGTCTGCCGCCTTGCCGTGCAGGTAGACCGCATCGCACGCGCTTTGAAATCCCGACAGTCCATGGCGTTGTGCGTTGGCAAGCCGTGCTCCGATCATGCCCGCCAGCACATCGCCGGTGCCTGCTGTGGCCAGTGCAGCGTTGCCCGTGGGGTTGATCACCAGCGTCTGGCCCGGTGCCGCAATAACGGTGCCAGAACCCTTGAGCACCACAGTGCACATGAAACGTTCGCTCAAATGCCGCGCGGCCGCCAGCCGGTCTTGCTGCACCAGCGCAGCGGTGGTGCCCAGCAGGCGTGCCGCCTCCAGCGGATGGGGGGTCAGCACGGTGTGCGCTTGCCGTTCGGCGCGGGCCCGCAGCAGGGCCTGCAGCTGGGTGTCATTAGCTATAGAGTTAAGAGCATCTGCGTCAATCACGGCATGGACTGCAATCGATAAAACTCTGGCAAGAACGTGGCGCACCGCATCACCGCCGCCACAGCCGCACACAAGCGCCATCGTCTGGGCCATGGCCTTGAAATCCAGCGCATCCACGTGTCTGAACATCAACTCAGGCCGCTGCGTGTCCACCGCCATCGCGCCGCCGTCCAGCAAGGCAACAAACACCCGCCCTGCGCCAAAATGCAGCGCAGCCGATGCTGCCAGCAGCGCCGCACCTGTCATGCCCGGCGCGCCGCCAATCACGGCCACGTCGCCATAGCTGCCTTTGTGCGAGGCATGGGCACGTGGCTGGCTGGCGGGTGCCCCAGCAAGCCATGCGGTGGGGGAATCGAGGCCCGCACCAGGTATCGCCGCTGCGGGCGCGATAGGCGCATCGCAGGGGTTCACCGGCTCCGGGTCGTCCGAATCGTCCAGATGGCCCAGGTCGTCCAGCCAGACCTGCCCGCACGCATCCCGCCCGTGCGCGGTGAAGAGGCCCGGCTTCAGTGTCAGCAAACTCAGCGTGAATTGCGCCTTGACGCATTGCGCACCCGCGTGTCCGGTGTCTGCGTTCAGGCCGGTAGGCACATCCACAGCCAGCACGGGAGCTGTGCCCGCGTTCATCGCAGCCATCCACTGCGCCATGCGGCCCTCAGGCGCCCGCGCGTGAGGCGACGCGCCAATGCCCAGCAGCGCGTCAATGCACAGCTCAAAATACGATGGTGGCGCGCCAGCAAACTGCACACCAGCATCCAACGTGCGCTGGTACGACAACGCTGCGTCAGTTGGCGCGGTGGCTACCGATCCTAGCCACGTCACCACCACCCGTTTACCCCAGCGCTGCAGGTGCATGGCGGCTTCCAGCCCGTCTCCACCGTTGTTGCCGGGCCCACAGGCGACCCAGATGGTGCGGGCGTGCGGTGCCACCGCCAGCGCCAGCCGGGCCACCGACAGGCCTGCGCGCTGCATCAAGGTGTGGGGCGGCAAACTGGCCATGCGGGCCTGCTCCAGCCAGCGTGTGGCGGTGATGCTGTGCAGGGGCCAGACGGCACCAGGCACCACGCGGCGCAGGTGCTCAGGAGCGGCGTTGGCGAGCCGGTACAGCGCATCGTGGGGCGCTCTGGGCAACGCGCCGGCATCGACAGTATTCGGTGTTGTGATCATGATGCGGCGGGGCTGTGGATTGCCTCATTGTGTACCGGCGGTCTGATGGGTGTCTGTCCGCCGTTCGGCAAAACTTCCGGGGCGTGTGGGCTGCCACGCTCACGCCCTTTGGCGATGATTTGAAAATGGACGGGTTGCCGTACCGCCAAAACCTGAAGCACTGGGCACAAACGCTCAAGCTGGGGGGCCTGTTTGTCACCGGCAAACAGGGCGAGTTTTTCTCGATGTCCGTGCCTGAGCGCAAGCGCAGTTTTGAGCTGGCGACGCTGGGCGTGATCGACGCGCTTGAGTGGTATTGCGCCAAGTGTGGCGGCCTGGTGCATCGCAGCGAGCTGCAATTGCAGAGCATTGTGGAAGACCTGCCCAGGGTGTACGGCCAGTTTTATGACTCCCCACCCGAGGCGCGAATCTGCCCGGCCTGCGGCACGGTGCATCCGGGACACAACTGGAAGTCATGGCATGAAATGCGTGCCAGTTTTCCTGTTTCTACTAATAAAATAGGCCTCTAGCCCCTGTCCAATTTGCATAGTTAGCTATTTTATTTATAGCACATGCAGGACAGAGGCAGAAAAGTCAAAAAGGGGCATTGGGCCATCACACGACGTCGCATCAACGCGGTGCCATGCGGATTGCACCATCCAGGCGGATCGTCTCGCCGTTGAGCATGGAATTTTCAAGAATGTGCATGGCCAGTTGCGCAAATTCATCGGGTGCGCCCAGGCGCGCGGGGTGCGGCACCGATGCACCCAGCGATGCGCGAATCGGTTCGGGCAGGCGTGCCAGCAAGGGCGTGTCAAACAGGCCCGGGGCAATGGTGCAGACGCGGATGAATTTGGTGGCCAAATCGCGCGCGGCTACTAACGTCATGCCCACCACGCCGGCTTTGGACGCCGAGTAGGGAATCTGGCCAATCTGGCCCTCATACGCGGCTACAGACGCCGTCATGATGCACGCGCCACGCTCGCCATCCACCACTTCATTTTTGGCCATGCGCGCGGCGGCCAGGCGCAGGCAGTTGAAGCTGCCAACCAGGTTGACGCGGATGATGTTTTCGTATTTCTCAAGCGAGCCGGGTTGGCCATCTTTCTCCACCAGCCGCACCGGCCCGCCAATGCCTGCGCAGTGGACCAGCGCGCGCAGCGTGCCCAAGGCTTGCGCAGCATCAAGTGCCGCGTTGATCTGGTCAGTGTTGCAGACATCGGCATGTACATACGTCACGCCCAGCTCAGCCGACACCGCCGCACCTGCCTCGCGATTGAGGTCAACCACCACCACGCTGACGCCTTTTTCTACCAGTCGGCGTGCGCACGCCAGACCCAGGCCCGAAGCGCCGCCCGTGACGAGGGCAGACATGTTTTGCAATTTCATAAAACCTTCTTGTTAATTGGTGGATGTGGGACTCGGCCACGGTGCGCACCGGCAGGAAGCTGGACACACTTTGCAGGATGCGCGGGTTCATAGTGTGTCCCAGTCTGAAGGAAATGTTACTGCGTTCAACCTTTTTTTATATCGCACCTGCAGCGGGTGTGTCAAGCGCCGCGACAACCTTATCCATAAACTTTTCAGCCTGGGTAACTGTGCCGCTACCCGCTCCAGCGCATCGAGCGTTTGCAGCACCAGCCCGACCATCTCATCAAACGCGCCGGCATGGACCTCGTGCAGGTGGTACTGCGCACCGTTGCCTTTGAAAGCATCGACAGCACGTCGTAAAGCGGTGTCATGTGAAAGCCGCCACCGCGCTCCAAAAAAATCGTTAAGTTTTTGGCGTGGCCGTCGGTTGCGGCCATGAGCCAGAAGGCGATTTGGGTTTGATAAAGGCAAGCCTGTCTGCAGTAGATTGGCTGCTGCTGCCCAGCCAGTCTGCCCGTGGTGCGGTTTGCGTCAGCCCGCGCGCTTTCGGTAAAGATTTAAGATGCACTGAACTGTGACTTCTTCCGACTCCGACTCCGTCTCCGGCACCACGCAGCGATCCATCCTGCTGCTGTCACTCGCCACGTTTTCCAGCATGGCAGCGCAGCGCATTTGTGATGCCATGCTGCCCGAGCTGGCGCGCGTTTTCAATACCAGCCTGGGGCAGGCTGCGCATGTGGTGTCTGTGTTCGCCATTACCTACGGCGTTGCGCAACTGGTCTACGGCCCGCTGGGCGACAGGCTGGGCAAGTTCCGTATCGTGACTTTTGCCACGCTGGGCTGCAGCGTGGGCAGTGTCGTCTCTGTGTTTGCCACCAGCCTTGACCTGCTGGTGTTTGCGCGCTTTTTGACGGCGCTGGGCGCAGCGG
>JAYVNK010000128.1:0-5806 GCA_043758475.1 Comamonadaceae bacterium
TCGTGGCGCGCAGCGGCAACGACCGCAATGCGTCAGCCACGGGCGGTGGGCGCGTTATTGCCTACGGCCTGCATATGGGGGCGAGGCTGCCCGCGCACGCCACGTCCACCGGCCGGGTGTTGCTGGCGGCCAAGACGAAAACTGACTTTGCGCAGTGGATGAAAGGGCGCCACCTTCATCGCATGACGCCACTGACCACGGTGGATGCAAAAGCGTTTCGGGCCATCATCGAGAAAGCCCGTCAGGACGATTTCTGCGTCGCCAGCGAGGAGCACGAGCTGGGTGTGCACGCGCTGGCCGTGCCGCTGCGCAATACCAAAGGCGTTACCGTGGCCGCGCTCAACGTGGTGACCTCGCACAGCCGCCTGTCAACGCAGGCCATGCAGCGGGACCTGTTGCCTTTAATGTTTGAAGCCGCGCGGGAGTTGCGGCCTCTTTTATAGGCGAAAACATATGTATCCATTTCAAAATGCAGCCGTTGCCGATGTCTTTGGCGGGTACCCCGCGCCTGCCCGACGGAAGTTGCTGGCGCTGCGCGAGCTCATTTTCAAAACTGCCGCAGACACCGAAGGCGCGGGCCCGCTGGAAGAAACCCTCAAGTGGGGCGAGCCTGCTTACCTCACGACGCAAACCAAGAGCGGCAGCACTGTGCGGATCGCCTGGAAGCCCGCGCGGCCACAGAACTATGCGGTGTATTTCAACTGCCAGACCCGCCTAGTGGACACCTTCCGGACGATGTTCCCCAGGGATTTCCAGTTTGAGGGCAAGCGGGCCATTGTTTTCGCAGTGGCGGACCGCTTGCCAACGCAAGAAGCAGCCTGGTGCATTGCCGCTGCTTTGACCTATCACCGCAAAGCGTCTGGCGGGGCGGCGCACCGCCCATAGCCATGCGCCGATTGCGGCGAACAGCTCAGGCCATCTTGCAGCCAGCCCCGCTGTCCGCCAGCGCCTTCGACGCCACACCCAGCACCTTGTTCTCTTTGTTCTCGACCACGCGCAGGTAAATGTCCTGCACCGGGTTGTGTGATTTGCTCATAGTCCACTTGCCGCGCGGGCTGTCAATAGTGGCGGATTCTAGCGCCTTGTACAGCGCCGGTTTGCTCGCCAGATCGCCCTTGACCGCATTGGCACCCTGCACCAGCAGCAAACCGGTGTCGTAGCCCTGCACGGCGTACACGTCGGGCTGCAGGCGGAACATCTTGGCGTAGGCCAGGCGGAAGGCCTGGTTGCGCGGCGTGTTCAAGGAGTCGCTGTAATGCAATGTGGTCATCACGCCTTCGGCTGCAGGGCCGGCCGCTTCCAGCACGCCCTCGGTCAAAAAGCCGGAGCCGTACAGCGGGATTTTGTCTTTCAGGCCCGCAGCGGCGTAGTCGCGCATGAACTTGGCAGCGCCGCCACCGGCAAAGAAACAGGCCACGGCATCCGGCTTGAGCGAGGCAATTTCGGTCAGCAGCGCCTGGAACTCGACGTTGGGGAAGGGCAGGCCAAGTTCCTTGACGATGGTGCCGCCGGCTGCGGTGTAGCCCTCCTTGAAACCTTCAAAAGCCTCGTCGCCTGCGGCATATTTCCAGGTGATCCAAACGGCTTTTTTATGGCCTTTGGCAACCATGGCCGGGCCGAGTGCGCGCGTGGGCTGGGAGTTGCTGAAGCTGGTGCGGAACACATTGGGCGCGCACTGGCTGCGCGTGGCGGCATGCACCCCCGCATTGGGAATCAGGCTGAGCACACCAGAGTCGCGTGCAACTTTGTGAATGCCCATTTGCACGCCTGAGTGAACCGTGCCGACCAGCACATCCACCTTGTCGCGCTGCACCAGTTTGCTGGCATTCTCAATGCCCTTGGAGGGCTCAGACTCGTCATCGACTTTGAAGTATTCAATCTCGCGGCCACCCAGTTTGCCGCCCTGTTCCGCAATGGCCATGCGAAAGCCGTTTTCAATCGCCACGCCCAATTGCGCAAAGGTGCCGGTGTAAGGCAGCATCAGGCCGACGCGAATTTTGTTGGACTGGGCGCGGGCGATTTCGGGGAGAAGCAACGACGTGGAAGCGGCACCGACGAGGGCGGCGCTGCGGGTCAGGACAAGGCGGCGGGTTGACATGCGAATTCCTTGATGGTGGGGTAGTTGAATTTTATTGCATCACTGCCAGGGGAGCGGTCAGGTTAACCCTACGCATGCGGCAGCGTTCCTGCGTCAAATCGGGTAAATCATCGAGTTGAGAATCAGGTCGCTGTCAAACACGCAGTTGCGGCTTTGCAGCAACCAGCCATGCGCTGATTCTGGCGCGCGAACAAGTTCGTCAATGTAGCGGCCGACGTTGTAGACGTGGGTGATTTCATCGGGCTTGGTGCGAAACACGGCGTAGCTGGCGTGGGCCTGAATGGTCAAGCCCCCGGTCAAGCCTTCGACGCCATCTTGTACGGCCGTCACCACCGGCGCGCCCACCACATGCCGCTGGTAGTAGGGCTCGTAGTAGAGCGTCTCCCGGATGCAATACACGCGGTCTTTGAGCATGCCCTGGCTCTCAAATGACAGCGTGGCTAGCGGCAGGCCCGTGTCGAAATTTTCGCGCGGCTGAACTTTGTAGCTGCATTCCTGGGCGAAGAAACCGGGCCAGTCGTCCCACGCGCCAGAATCCAGCGTTTCAGCGTAGCGCTGGTAAAACAGCAGCAGACTGATGTAGTCGTCTGCCGACAGGCGGGCGACTGAGGTGATCTTTGCGGTTTCGGCAGCAGCAGCGGCAGCGGGTGCAGTCATAGTTCCATCACCTCGCGCCAATAGGCGTACATGCCGCGAATCAGCGTCTCGGTCACCATGTGATCGGTGTCCGCTGCATCGCGCCCGCCCAGCTCGACCACGGTGCTGGCCCCCTGATGCACGGCAAAACTGTCCTGGCTGAATTCAATCACCTCGCCATCATCGGCAGACACAAAACCCGCCGGGCCAAACAGGTTGGCCTGGCGCAGGCGGCGGCGCTGCATCTCGGGCGTGTCGTCGGCAAAGCCAAAATGCGTCCAGACAAAATCGAAGCTGTTTGGCCCGTTGGGCTGGATGTGCCGGGTTGACAGGGAATTGACCTGCTGCTGGATGATCAGGCTGGGGAAGATGGTCGTCATCACCGCCGTGGGTTCGCCCCACCAGGGTTCGTGCACCACGTCCAGAAAGCGGTCGTCGTTGAGCTTCATGGTGTCTTTGAAGCTGGTCACGCCGCTGGTGGCGGCGCCGGTCTGGCCGGCGTTGCCACGGGTTGAAATCATCGCGGCGTGGCGATGCTTTGCATCCATCAGCAACTGCGCCTTGTTGTCGGAGCGCCAAAGCCCAAAAGTCACAAACCAGGCGTGCAACAGACCCGGGTGGTACGGGTCCTTGATGTTCTCCTGCATCAGCTTCCAGTTACCCGGAATGCGCTGGCGGTTGTAGCCCAAGAGCGTGAGCTTGCGACCATCGAATACGCGGTCAAAGTAGCGGCAGATATTGGGGCCGAGGTAATCTTCCAGCGGCGGCACATCGTGGTCAAAACTGGCAAACACGGCACCGCCGCGTGCCGCAACTTTCAGCTTGGTCAGGCCATGGGCTTCGAGATCAAAGTCAGCCGGCATGCCGCCTATCGTGCGGCCGTCCTGCTTCAGGCCCCGCCTGAACGGCACGCCCTGCAAATCGCCTTTGAGGCTGTAGTTCCACTGGTGGTACGGGCATACCAGCTCGGTGCGGTTGCCCCGGCGCTCGCGGCAAAACGCCACGCCACGGTGCGCGCAGCGGTTTTCCACCACGTTGATGCCGCCTTCCTTGTCGCGAATCAAAATGACGGAGCGTTCACCGACCTTGGTGCGTTTGAAGTCGCCCACGTTGGGGATTTCGGCCTCCAGGCCGACATAGCACCAGTGGCCCTGGTAGAACAACCGCTCCAGCTCGCGCTGGTACACCGCGTCGTTGGTGTAGGCCCAGTACGGGATGCGGCTGCTGCCGGGGGATTCCCAGCGCGGCAGGATTTGATGGGCGCTGAATGTGATGGGTTGTTCTGTCATTTGTCACGCTCCCGAAGGCGAAACCGTTGAATTTTTCCCGTTGCAGTTTTGGGCAACTCGCTCACAAATTCGATGAAACGGGGGTATTTGTAGACTGCGAGTTTTTCTTTGACAAAGGCCTTGAGCTCGTCCTCTGACGCGCTCTTGCCGTCTTTGAGCACCACAAACGCCTTGGTCTTGGTCAAGCCGTCGGCGTCTTCCCGCCCGATAACGGCGGATTCCAGCACGGCGCAGTGCTGCATCAGCGTGGCCTCCACCTCAAAGGGTGAGACATAAATGCCGCTGACCTTGAGCATGTCGTCGCTGCGCCCGGCGTAGACGTAGCGCCCGTCGGCGTCCTGCAAATACTTGTCGCCGCTCTTCGTCCAGTCGCCCTGGAAGGTGGCGCGGGTTTTTTCGCGCTGGCCCCAGTACATCAGGGCGGCGGTGGGGCCCTTGATGTGCAGGTCGCCAATCTCGCCTTGCGGCACCTCCTGCTCGTTCTCTCCCAGCAGTTTTAGCTCATAGCCCGGCACGGCGCGGCCCGTGGTGCCGTATTGCACATCGCCGGGCCGGTTGGACAGAAAGATGTGGAGCATCTCGGTAGAACCAATGCCGTCAATGATTTCGCAGCCAAAGTGGTTTGTAAAGCGCTCGCCAATCTCGCGCGGCAGGGCTTCACCGGCAGATGAGCACAGCCGCAGTTTGACCTGGTTTCGGGTCGGCAAATCAGGCGCCGCCAGCATGCCCGCGTAGCCTGTCGGCGCACCAAAAAACACCGTGACGCCTGCCGTAGTCCAGAGCCGAAAAACGTCTGAAGGCGTGGCGCGCCCCGGCAGCAGCACGACCGTCGCCCCCACCAGCAACGGGAAGCTCAGCGCGTTGCCCAGGCCATAAGCAAAAAACAGCTTGGCTGCAGAAAACAGCACGTCATCCTCCCGCAAGTCCAGAACCTGTTTGCCATACAGCTCGGCGGTAAACCACGGGCTGCCATGCGCGTGCACGGTTCCCTTGGGTTTGCCGGTGGAGCCCGACGAATACAGCCAGAATGCGATCTCCTGAGTGGAAGTGTGCGCGGGCGCAACGGCTGTGGCATGCGCGCACAGCACGGTCGCCATGTCCTGCTGGGATTCCTCCAGCGGCTGGTCGGGGCGGCTGACGATGGTGGTACGCACCTCATGCTGGCTGCCTGCCAGTGCCATGGCCTCGCGCAGCACCGGCATGAGGGAGCCCGACACCAGCGCGGCCTGCGCCCGGCTGTCCACCAGCATGAAGGCGTAGTCCTGCGCGGTGAGCAGCGTGTTGACGGCGACCGGAACCACCCCGGCGTACAGGCAGCCCAGAAAGGCGACCGGCCAGTCCAGCGTGTCCTGCATCAGCAGCAAAACACGCTCTTCGCGGCGCAAACCGATGGCGTGCAGGGCGGCGGCAAAACGCTTCACGCGCTGCCCCAGTTCGCCATAGCTCAGGCTGCCAGAGTCGTCGATGTAGGAGGTCTTGGCGGGGCGATGGGCGCTCGCCTCCAGCACGTGCACGGCAAAGTTGAATTTGTCGGGCATATCTGAAATCGTCAAGGCTTGGGTCACGTTGTGTCTCCTGTATTGTAAATTCTATGCCTTCTATTGACGGGTTTGAGAAGGCGAATCGGGTCTAACAGCGCGCCGCTCAAGGCCAGCGAATCGCCCAGAACGCTGCGCCATTGCGCCCAGTTCAGGGCGCGCGTGGCCAGCGTTGCCGCCATCAGCAGAACGCAGCCCGTGGCCGCCGCTTCAACGGCAAAGAACTTGGCTGGGAACCCACCCCC
>JAYVNK010000129.1:0-5803 GCA_043758475.1 Comamonadaceae bacterium
CCTACTTGACGACTTTCAGTTGCACGGCGGGTTGCGCACGGCCTTCCATCAACGCGCGCAGCTTTTCGCGGCCCCGCGAAAGCCGTGACATGACGGTCCCCATGGGAATGCCCAGCGCCCGGGCGATGTCGGCGTAGGCCATGTCTTCCAGGGCGATCAGCAGCAGAATTTCGCGTTGTTCCACCGGCAGCAGGTCCAGTGCCGCTTGCAGGTCAAGCACCGCCAGGCGCTCGCCCTGGGTGGGCGGGGTCGGCAATTCAGGCGTGTCGTCGTCCATGGTGATGGTCTGCAACCGGGGCCGCCGCACACCGTCCACATGCAGGTTGTGCATGATGCCAAACAGCCAGGCCCGCATGTCGGCAACGCCGCTCCACAAGCTTGACTTGGTCCAGGCGCGCTCAAGCGTGTCCTGCACCAGGTCATCGGCGTCATCGCGGTTGCCGGACAGCGCCCGCGCGTAGCGGCGCAGGCGTGGCAGCCAGGTCAGCAGTTGCTGGTCGTCGGTTGCCATGCGTTCCTAGTTATAGGTCAGGTGTCGTGCGGCAGTGCACGGGGGACATCATTCTTTGATAATGTGCCAGACATCCTTGAAGTTGTCGCCAGTGCGGTCACCGGCTTTCTGGTCGGCCTTGTAAAAGTAGAGCGGCTTGCCTTTGTAGGCGATTTGGCGCGCGCCATCGTCGCGGGTGATCACGGTGTAGTCACCGGCGGGCTGGTCAGCGGTGGTGGCCATCAGGGGCGGCCACAGGCCAGCGCAGGGACCGTTGCAGACGCTCTTGCCGCTGCCGGCCTTGTCGTTGTCAAAGGTATAGAGCGTCATGCCATTGGCGGCGACCATCGCGCCGCCGGCAATTTTGGCGGGCGCGTCGGCAGCCATGGCTGCAAAACTGGTGGTGATGGCGACGGCAAGGGCGGCAAGCAGGTGGGTGGTTTTCATGAGGTTCTCGGTTGGATGTTGAGAGTGGCTGGATGGGGGGTTATCAGTAAGCGGCAAGCGACAGCTTGGGGTCGATCTGCCATGTTTCGCTGACGATCTTTCCTTCGCGGAACGTCAGCACGTAACGCACTTTGATAGGTGCCTTGCCTTCAAACTGCACGTTGGCAGAAACCGTTGAGCCTTTGGGATTGGCAGACTCTTCAAGCTTGTCAACGCTTACTTTCAACGGCCCTTGCGATTTGGTAAATTTTTCCCATACGCCGCGAATCGTATCTGCCGACGCGTAGGTGCCGTCCAGCGGGCCACCAACCCAGTTGAACTGCGCCTTATCGGCGTAGCCACGCATGACGACGGCCAGGTCGCCCGAACCAATCGCCTGAAAGTGGGTGCGGGCGTCGTCAGAAGGGGCGGCATGGGCGCCGGCAGCAAGGGCGAGGGTGGCGACGGCAAGGAAAGAAGTTTTGAACATGGAAAGCTCCGTATCAATTAAAGTGCAGGTAGCGAAATGCGCCTGACATTGAGGTAGACGGCGGCCTGACAGCGTTTATTCCGCCCTATTCCACCCTATTGCAACTTTTTTTAAACCTTCAAATGATGAAACACTGTCGCAAACAAAGGCGTCTCAGACACATTGCCGCAATCGGCATGGTGGCATGGAGTTTCAACGCTGCTGCGGCACCAACCTGCGGCGCAACCGGCGTGGCGGTTCAAGTACTCGGCTCTGGCGGGCCTGAGATGAAAGGCCGTGCGTCCAGCGCTTACCTGATCTGGCACCAAGGCAAGGCCCGCGTGCTGGTCGATGCCGGTGGCGGCTCGGCGTTGCGCTTTGGCGAAAGCGGTGCGCTGATGGCCGATCTGGACGTGGTGCTGTTCACCCATCTGCACAGCGACCACAGCGCTGATTTTCCGGTGCTGGTGAAGTCAGCGCATTTTGAGCCCCGCAAGGCGGCACTGCCTGTGTTGGGTCCGCCCGGCACGGCGCTCATGCCCTCGATGACAGAGTTTGTTGACATCTTGTTCGCGCCCAAAACTGGGCTGTACCGCTATTTGGGCGCGCAGGGCAATGAAATCAGTTTTGACATCAAACCGCAAAGCATTGCGCTGGAGCCAAATGAGGTGCGCCAAGTCTTTGACAGCCCTCGGTTGAAGGTGTTCGCCACTGTGGTGATCCACGCCAGGATCCCGGCGCTGGCGTATCGGGTTGAAATTGACGGCAAGCGCATCTCATTCAGCGGCGACACCAATGGCTCCAACGGCAACCTGGAAAAAGTGGCGCAGCAAAGCGATGCTTTTGTGGCGCATCACGCAATTGACGAAGGCTTTCATTTTGGTGAAAGCGCGCTGCACATGTCACCGGCGCAAATCGGCAAAATAGCCGCCAGCGCCAACGTGGGAAATCTCATCCTGTCCCATCGCCGCCCGGAGACTTTGGGCAAGGAAGTGCTGACGCGCAAGTTGATTGAACGCGAGTTCAAAGGGCCGATGGTGTTTGCGAATGATCTGGACTGTTTCGCGGTGCCTTGAACGTCGCCTTGGGCGGCGTCACAGGGCGGGCGAGACTGTGCCGGCGATCTTTTGCGCAGCGCGGTCTACTTTGGAGACGCTCAGATCTTCGTTCAACACATAGGCCGTCTTGCCGTCACGCGTGAACACAATCGCCTGGCGCGGTTGCTTGAATCCGGTGATGGTGGCGACCACCTTGAGTGTGGCCACGTCAATGACCGACACGGTGTTGTCCGCCAGATTGCCTGAGTAAATCTGCTTGCCGTCTGGGGACAGCGCGGCACCGTAAGGGTCACTGCCCACGGGCACGGTGCTCAGGATTTCGCGCTTGGCAATGTTCACGACGGCTATGTTGTTGGTGCCGCTGTTGGCTGCAAAAAGTGTGTTGCCATCGGCAGTGACGGAAATTGCGCGGATTTTGCTGAAGCCGGTGATCTCACCCTCGATCTTGTCGGTTTTGGTGTCCACGATGGTGACTTTGTCACCCAGAAAGTTGGTGACATACAGCTTGGCACCATCCGGGCTCAGCCGGACGCCCTGGCGGGGCTGGGCGAAACCCGTAATGACGGCGCGCGCGTGAGTGCTGGCCGTGTCGAATCTTGTAACGGTGCTGCTCGCTTGGCTGTTGACGTACAGCGCACTGCCGTCCTTGTTGATTGCAGTTCCAAACGCGCCTGGGCCTGCCGCGATTTGAGCTATGGGCTTGAGCGTCGCGCTGTCGATTTTAACGACCTCGCCACGGCTGCTGTCCGAGATATAAAACGCCTTGCCGTCAGGTGCGAAGACGATGTTGCGCGGAGTGATGTAACCGCTCAGAACGCCCCGCACCGCGTTGGATGTCAGGTCATAAACAATGACATCACTTCGCTCGCTGTATGACACTACAGCCGTGCTTTCGTCGGGACTGATGGCCAGCGAGTTGTTTTTGATATTGCCGTCAAAAGTGGCGCGCGGTGCAGTCGCTACTGGCGCGTCTGCCGCAGTGGCTGGGAGGCTTGGCAATGCTGTTGCCAGTATGCAGGACAGTGCCAACGTAAATAGTTTGGGGGACGAGTTCATGAAAATCTCCTGAAATGGAATAAAAGAAAGTTGCGCTGAAAAGTGAACAACTGGCGCAAACGCGGTCAAGAGCTACCGATCTTTTGGCAGGTCTTTCGTGGCAGACGGATAAATTGGCGGGTTTATTCCATGGGCTGGTGTTCAGCGACTCAACAGGCGGCACGGCTGCCCCTAAGAGTTTTGCTTCGTTGCATAGTTTTGCGCGCATGTCGCCAACCCGGAGCCTGATCGAGCCGAACGTGCGGCCTTGTCCTACACCAGTGCGCGGGCGTTGCTGATACCAAATCGCCGCGCCCGGCTTCACCATTGCGGTAACTATGCACACCACACTGATCGACTTGGCGCTGGACTACGACGTGGCCAGCCCGGCTCACTTTCTTTTCAACATTGAAGCCGCTTTTCACGACGGTCACCGGGTCGTAGAAGAGCGCCTCACCGTCACGCCCAGTGTGAAGGTGCGCAATTTTTCCGATGAGCGCAGCGGCAACCGTTTGTTCCGGCTGGATGCGCCCAAGGGGCGGCTGTCCATCAACTACCACGCCACGGTGGAGGTCAACCCGGTGCAGGTGCCCCTGCACCTGGATGAGTCGCCCGTGACCAGCGTGCCTGATGACGTGCTGCGCTACTTGCTGCCCAGCCGGTACTGTGAGTCCGACATCATGAGCCGGGCGGCGCAGCAGATGTTTGGGCAGTTGCCGCCGGGGTTGAGCCGCGTGCGCGCAATTGAGCAGTGGATTCACCATTCGGTGTACTACCTGCCCGGCTTCAGCAATTCAACCACCACCGCGCAAGAGGTGTTCGTGCAGCGCGCCGGCGTGTGCCGGGACTTTGCGCACTTGGGCATCACGCTGTGCCGGGCGCTGAATATCCCCGCGCGGCTGGTGGTGGGGTACGTGCATTTCGCCGATCCGCCGGAAGACTTCCATGCCGTGTTTGAGGCATGGCTGGAAGGCCGTTGGGTGCTGTTTGATGCTACGCGGATGGCCCCGATTGAGCGGCTGGTGCGCATCGGCACCGGGCGTGACGCCAAAGACGTGGCCTTTGCGACGATTTTTGGCGGCGTGCAGATGCTGCGCAAAGAGCTGATGCTGGATGAGATGGACTGGCAGAGAAATTCATCCGGCGCTGGGTTCGTGCCCGCAATGGCTGTGGCAATCACGTAACTGCGTTGAAGTGGACAATATGGCTTGTTCCGACGTCCTGTATAGATAGTGTGCTATATAAAAAATAGCATATCTGAAGCCTGGAAAATTGTGCGGTGCGTGATCCGTGCGCCTGCTTGGGTGAGCGTCGTATGGCTGCTCAGAGTCTGTGGCTCCCGCCAAGCTTACCTAGAGTGACTCTCGTGGGTCGAAGTCACGGAGCCTGTACACCACCCGTTGGCAGGCCGCATTCGGCTTGCGGCTGGGTGCGAATCAGTCCGCATACCCCGGGTTCTCGCGGTCCAGCTTGCGCAGCAGCGCGGGCCATGCCAGGCTGGCCATGATCATGGCGTTTTTGTTGGCTTCCATGGGTGCATTGCCGATCAGGTTGACCTCGCCACCGGCTTGCGCGTCAATCTGAATGCGGCACGACATCTCCAGAAAGTACATGTACATGAAGGCTTCCGGGATGCTGCTGCCCACGGTCAGCAAACCATGGTTGCGCAAAATAAGATAGTTGGCTTTGCCCAGGCTGGCTTGCAGGCGCGGCTTTTCTTCGGCGTAGAGGGCGATGCCCTCGTAGTCATGGTAGGCAAGGTTGTTGAGGATGATGGTGGACTGCTGGCTCACGGGCAGCAGGCCACCCTTTTGCGCACTGACACCCACGCCTGCGCGCGAGTGGGTGTGCAGCACACAGCCTGCGTCGTCACGAACCTCGTGGATGCAACTGTGAATGGTGAAGCCCGCCGGGTTGACCGGGTAGGGTGAGTCGCTGAGCTTGTTGCAGCTTTGGTCGATCTTGATCAGGCTGGACGCGGTGATCTCGTCAAACATCAGGCCATACGGGTTGATCAAAAAGTGGTGCTCCGGCCCGGGGATGCGCGCCGAGATGTGTGTGTAGATCAGGTCGCTCCAGCCATAGGCGGCCACCAGGCGGTAAGCGGCGGCCAGGTCAACACGCAGCTGCCACTCTTCGGCGCTGACCACTTCTTTGAGGGATGGAATTTTCATGGGGTGTCTTTCGGTTGAGGTTTGGTTTGCGTTGAGTTAAGTAGGATCGGTTGACCGCTTGAATGGTAGGCCAATATGCAACGGCGTGTTGTCCGGTGAAAGGCATTTTGCGCGAGCACAACGCCGCAAAGTCGATTAAAATGTACAAAAC
>JAYVNK010000130.1:0-5778 GCA_043758475.1 Comamonadaceae bacterium
GCTCTGGCGACCTGGGCCGGGTGGATGAAGACGGCTATTTCTTCATGACCGACCGGCTCAAACGCATGATCAACGCCTCGGGCTTCAAGGTCTGGCCGGCTGAGGTTGAGGCGCTGATGTTCCGCCACCCGGCCATTCAGGAGGCCTGCATCATTGCCACCAAAGATGCCTACCGGGGCGAATCGGTCAAGGCGGTGGTGGTGCTGCGCGCCAGCCACAAAGCGACCACCGAACGAGACATCATCGACTGGTGCCGTGACACCATGGCCGTTTACAAGGTGCCGCGCGTGGTGCAGTTTGTCGATGTGCTGCCCAAGAGCGGCAGCGGCAAGGTGATGTGGCGGGCTCTGCAGGAGGCCGAGGGTGGCTGAAAGTGGTCTCAAGCAGCCAAAAACGGCCTAAAAGCACTCAAAAATTGCGTTTTATCGGGTAAAATAGGCCTCTAGCCCTTATGTACAGTGCATAAGTAGCTATAAATACTATAGTAACTGTTTTTTTTAAGCATCAAACCCCATGTTCGAAACCTCCATCGCTGGCAGTCTGCCCAAACCCGCCTGGCTGTCTGAAACCCAAAAACTCTGGCCGAAATGGAAGGCCCAAGGCGACGAGCTGCAACAGGCCAAAGCCGACGCCACGCTCTTGTGGATCAAGGCGCAGGAAGACGCGGGGCTGGACATCGTGGGCGACGGCGAACAGGCGCGCCAGCATTTTGTGCACGGCTTTCTGGCGCAGGTGGACGGCATTGACTTTGAGAACAAGGTCACAATGGGCATCCGCAATAACCGGTATGACGCGCAGGTGCCGCAGGTCGTCTCCACACTCAAACTCAAAGGCCGCGTTCACGCGTTCGAGGCGCAACTGGCGCGCGCCCATACCACGCGCAAACTCAAGTTCACGCTGCCCGGCCCCATGACGATCGTGGACACCGTGGCCGACCGCTTTTATGGTCAGGATAAAGCGGGCAGAGTGAAGATGGCATTTGCCTTTGCCGAGCTGCTGAACCAGGAAGCGCTGGCCCTTCAGGCCGACGGTGTGGACATCATCCAGTTTGACGAGCCCGCCTTCAACGTCTACATGCAGGACGCCGCAGATTGGGGCGTGAAAGCGCTGGAGCGTGCGGCCCAAGGCCTCACCTGCACCACGGCCGTGCATATCTGCTACGGCTATGGCATCAAGGCCAATGTGGACTGGAAGGAAACCCTGGGCCAGGAATGGCGGCAGTATGAGGCCGTGTTTCCCGCGCTGGCCAAGAGCAGCATCAATCAGGTCAGTCTGGAATGCTTCAACTCCCACGTGCCACCAGATTTGATGAAGCTGCTGGCCGGCAAAGACGTGATGGTCGGCGTGATTGACGTGGCCAGCGACGTGGTGGAAACGCCTGAGCAGATTGCCGACACCATTGGCAAAGCCCTGCAATTTGTGCCCAAGGCGCGGCTGTTCCCATGCACCAACTGTGGCCTGGCCCCGATGAGCCGCGAGATTGCCGTCAAGAAGCTCGAAGCGCTGGCGCAGGGCGCGGCGCTGGCCAGAGCGCGGTATGCAAACGCGTGACGGCACTTCAACAGCGGACAATGTGCAACCACAGCACGGCATGAAAACAGCAGCGCCAACTGAGGAGACTGAGGAGAAAACCCTGCCCGCCGCCGCGCCGGATCAGGTGGGATTCAGCGCCCCACGAATCAAAATCTTGCTGGCCGCGCTGCAAGATGAAATTGATCGCAAGCGCCTGCCCGGAGCGGTGGCGCTGATAGCAAGACACGGCAAGATCGCCCTGTTTGAGTCGCTGGGCAGCCAGGTGCCGGTCACACCCGATCAAGGCGCCACCCCCATGGCGCGCGACTCTTTGTTCCGCATCTACTCCATGACCAAGCCCGTGGTGTCGGTGGCGGTGATGATGCTGGTGGAGCAAGGCAAGCTGCTGCTGTCTGACCCGGTTGGCAAACACCTGCCCGAGTTTGCCCTCCAGCAGGTTATGAGGACGGCCAGCGGGACGACGGCCAGCGCGGCGACTGCCAGTGGGACGACGACCAGCGCGGCGACTGCCAATGGGACGACAGTTCAGGGCGCGTCACAACTGGCCCCCGTGCAGCACCCCGCCACGGTGCAGGATTTGCTGCGCCACACCGCAGGCCTGACCTATGAATTTCTGGGCACCCACCCCGTGCAAAAGCTGTACACGCAGGCGCGGATCCGCACCGACCTGCGCGAGCGCAGCAACGCCGAGTTCTCGGCCACGCTGGCCCCCTTGCCGCTGATCGCCGAGCCCGCCACGGTGTGGGAATACAGCCGTGCCACCGACGTGCTGGGGCGACTGGTCGAAGTCACCAGTGGGCAGACGTTGCGGGCGTTTTTGCAAGAGCATATTTTTGAGCCGCTCGGCATGCTGGACACCGATTTTTCAGTGCAGCCCGAGCAGCACCACCGCATTGCCGAGCCGTTTGCGCGCGACCCCGACGGCGCACCGCAAATGCGCGTGTTCAATGTGCGCGCGCCCGCTGCGTTTGAATCTGGCGGCGGCGGCCTGGTGTCCACCGCGATGGATTACGCGCGCTTTTTGCAGTTCATGCTGAACCGGGGCGAGCTGGACGGCGTGCGCCTGCTGGGGCCGCGCACCGTGGACTACATGACGGCGGATCATTTGGGGCACATTCCCGTCAATGCCGGAAGCTCCAAAACGCTGTTGCTGCCGGGCTACGGCTTCGGCTTGGGCTTTGCCGTGCGCATGTCGCTGGGCATTGCCAGCGAGCCCGGATCGGTTGGCCTCTATTACTGGGGCGGCCTGGCGGGCACCACGTTTTTTGTCGACCCGGTCAAGGACATGTTCGCCATCCTCATGATCCAGGCACCCAACCAGCGCGAGCATTATCGCCATCTGTTTCGCAACATGGTCTATGCTGCGCTGGTGGATTGACGTGCTTGTGAGGCTGCGGGAGGTCGCGCATACGAAAGCCCCGGGCAAGGGATTGGCCAAGGGGCTGTAGTCATTGTCAGTGCTGAATATTTAGATATTTATATAATAGCAAAGTGATATCCGGTGAACCTTTCTGACGGCGTTATCAATCCGCCGCCACCTGCAGCACCAGCTTGCCAAAATTCTCGCCGTTGAACAGTTTGAGCAGCGTCTCGGGGAAGGTGTCAATGCCCACCACGATGTCTTCCTTGCTTTTCATGCGGCCGTCTTTCAGATAGCCGGCCATCTCGGCTACGGCCAGGTGGTAGCGGTCGGGGTAGTCGAACACCACGATGCCTTCCATGCGAGCGCGGTTGACCAGCAGGCTCAGGTAGTTTTTGCGGCCTTGCACAGCGGTTGTGTTGTTGTACTGGCTGATGGCACCGCAGATGATGATGCGCGCGCTGCGGTTGATTTTGGCCAGCACGTTGTCCAGAATTTCACCGCCCACGTTGTCAAAGTAAATGTCCACGCCTTTGGGGCAATGCTCTTTCAGGCCATCCTTCACCGCGAAACCGGAGGTGACCCCTGCGGTAGTCGGCCCGGCTTTGTAATCGATGCACGCATCAAACCCCAGCTCTTTGACTACCCATTCGCACTTGGCGGCGCCCCCGGCAATTCCGACCACGCGGCAGCCCTTGATTTTGGCAATTTGACCTACAGTCTGGCCCACGGCACCCGCAGCCCCTGAGACCACCACGGTCTCACCGGCCTCGGGCTGGCCCACATCCATCAGGCCGAAATAACCCGTCATGCCCGGCATGCCCAGCACGTTGAGCCACTGCGTCAGGCTGCCCATGCGCAGGTCAATTTTGACCAGCCCGCTTTGTTTCATGCCAGCCTCGGGCAAGTTTAAATACTCCTGTACGCCGAAGCCGGTCGACACGTGATCGCCCACGGCGTATTCAGGATTTTTCGATGCGATGACCTTGCCCACACCGCCCGCCCGCATCACCTCATTGATGCCTACCGGCGAGATGTAGCTTTTACCCTCATTCATCCAGCCGCGCATGGCCAGGTCGAGCGACAGGGCCAGCGTTTTCAGCAATACGCCGCCCTCAGCGGGCTCGGTCACGGCCTCGGTGGTGGTGCTCCAGTTGGCGCGGGTGGGCATGCCGGTGGGACGGGACGCCAGGCGAATCTGGTGGTTGACGAGGCTTGTGATGGCGGCATGGGAAGTCATGAAAATCTCCTGGGGCTCAACTGTGCAGGATGGCGCTGAACCGGCGGTGAATATGACCCCGCTCCCTCGCGCGCCGTACCCTGCCCGCAGTAGCGAAGGCGACATTGGCGCAGATGCGGGCGGCGCGGGTAGTGGCTTTGGTCTATGCTTGCAGCGCTGGCAGGCGTTGACTTGAATTCAAAGGGGGCTTCATGGTTACAAAATTGGCTAAAAAACCGGCTGCTGCTGATGCTGCTGCTGATGTTGGCGCGGCTGCAAAAATATCCCGCTCAATGGGTGCCATCCGTCAGGTGGCTCTGGTCACGGGTGCTTCTTCGGGTATTGGCGAGGCGCTGGCGCACTGCTTTGCCGATGCGGGGCACGATGTGATTCTGGTCGCCCGAAGTGCAGACAAGCTCAGGGCACTGGCCATTGAACTCAAAAGCCGCCACGGCGTCAAGGCCCACGTGGCAGCGGCGGATTTGTCAATGCCGGGCGCTGCGGCAAAACTGGGCGCGGCGCTGAAGCGCAAAAAGCACGCGCCCGGCGTGCTGGTCAACTGCGCCGGTGTGCTGTCGCAGGGACTGTTCACCAGCATGTCAGCGGCCACCCACCAGCAGATGGTTGACCTGAATATCGGTGGGCTGACGGCGATGATTTCAGAGTTTTTGCCTGGCATGGCCGAGCGCGCAGGGCAGGGCAGGCGCGAGCACATTTTGAATGTGGCGTCCATCGCCGCGTTTCAGCCGGTTCCGTCGCTGGCGACTTACGCGGCCAGCAAGGCGTTTGTGCTGTCGTTGACCGAGTCGCTGTCGGAGGAAATGAAGGGCACTGGCGTGACTGTCACGGCGCTGTGCCCCGGCGTCACGGCCACTGCCATGCTCACGGGTGCGGCCAGCGCCAACGACAAGCTCGGCCAGCTGCCTGCCTTCATGGTGGGCAAGGTCAATGACGTGGCGCGCCAGGGCTTTGAGGCCTGCATGCGCGGCGATGTGATTTGCGTGCCTGGGGCCATGAACCGCGCGGTCACGCTTGGCTCAAGGGCCACGCCAAAATGGCTGGTGCGCAAAATCGGCGGGCTGATTGTGCGCAATGCGCTGTGATGGGCGGCTAGAGTCTGTTAGCGTCATGGCAGTACCAGTTTTTCTGATTTGACAAAGAAATATGCCTATGGCCCCTGTCCTGTATGTATAGTTAGATAAAAATTATATAGCAAATAGTAATTTTCATGGCTACTCGATCCTCCGCCGTAACGTCAAAATCAGCGTCAAAGTCAGCGTCAAAGCCTGTGTCAACGACAAAGCCCGCAGTGCAGGCATCGCCCCGCGCAAAACCTCAAGCGCCAAGTCCATCGCAAATCCAGCCCCGCAAGTACGACGTGGTGCTGTACGGTGCCAGCGGCTTTGTCGGCAAGCAGACGGTCGCTTATTTTGCGCGGCTCGGCCATTTGAAAAACGCAGCAGGCAAGCCGTTGCGCTGGGCGCTGGCCGGACGCTCTGCCAGCAAGCTGGAAGCCGTCAAGGCCGCTTGCGGCGCAGCTATCAAAAACGTCGACATTGTGGTGGCTGACGCGCAGGACGCAGCGGCTCTGGGGCGGCTGGCGCAAGACGCGGTAGTGGTGGTCAGCACGGCGGGGCCGTTTGCGCTGTATGGCAGCGAACTGGTG
>JAYVNK010000131.1:0-16839 GCA_043758475.1 Comamonadaceae bacterium
GCAGGAAATGCCGTGAAAAACACTCAAAATCCAGAAAATACTGATCAAATTGCCTATTTTTTAAGCAGATTCAAAAGTAGACAGCTTTTTGAATTCCTGTGTCCGACAGGCTGCTAGGGGGCGCATCGGCCAATAATGCCCGTCTTGGTGCCACGGCGTCTCATGGCCGTCACAGGCTGGTTTGCAAAACACGTGGCAACCCCACAGGATGATGTCCGGCCCAATAAGCTGCTAACCATGTCCAGTATGTCGGGCTCCATGGTCAGATCAAGGAAATCCTGGTTGCCTTTGACGCCCTCATCATTCTTGCCAGTGCTGCCTTGCCCCACGACATGGGCGCTGACAAGTTTCTCGGGCCGCACGCCTGGGTTGTCACGAATGAGCTGGTCCAGGGTGGCGCGAAGATGATCGATGCGTGCAGCGGGCAGCCGAAACCCAGGAATCAGGTATCCCAGGGCGTGGTATTGCCCGATTTCAGTGACGTTCATTGTTGCCATGTTTTTACTGGGGCTTTGGCTGGAGCTTTGGGCTGGACCTTTGGCCGGAACCATTGTGCAGGATAATCATAGACTTTTCTAAATTCACCGGAGTCATTTCATGGCAAAAGCCCCCCGCACCGAAGCCGAACGCAAAGCAACACCCCGCCCCATCGCCCCCAATGGCGTGACCTTCACCGCCCCCAAAGGCCAGTTGCGCAGCCTGGAGCGCGGTGCCGCCACCAATAACAAGAAGAACCCTGGCAAGCGGCCTAAAAAGGGCGGTTGACAGGCGTGGTGTCACGCTGCATCCATGATTGCGTTGCGCACAATCCAGAGGCGCATTTGCCGTGAGATTGTTACGAGCACACCCGGATTGATTGCTGGTCTCGAAGGTCGAGCGTCCGACCAACGTGTAGCGCTGGCCAGACCGACGGTTCAGGGCATGCGGGGCATTTCACGCCTTTAAGTACTCAGCCTTGCTCCCCAGCCAGCGGTGCACATGCTTTTCAGCCAGATCGGGATACCTGTCCAGCATCTCAGGCGCGGCGGCGCGCGCCCACTCCAGCAGTTCGGCGTCGGTCGCCAGATCCGCAAAGCGCAGTAAAGCCGCACCCGACTGGCGTGCGCCCAGAAACTCGCCGGGGCCGCGGATTTCAAGGTCGCGCCGCGCACTCTCAAAGCCATCGTTCGTCTCGACCATTGCCTTGAGGCGCGCGCGCGCGGTCTCGCCCAGGCGGGGCGCGTCGCCGGTTGAATACAGCAGCACGCAGGCCGATGCCATCGCGCCGCGCCCGACGCGGCCACGCAACTGGTGTAACTGGCTCAGGCCAAAGCGCTCGGCGTGTTCTATCACCATCAACGCCGCATTGGGCACATCCACGCCAACTTCAATCACCGTGGTGCTGACCAGCACGCCCATGGGGGCGCTGGGGCCTGCATTGCCAGAGCTGGCGGGCGAATCAGGGGTGCCCACAAACAGCGACATCACCGCCTTCTTCTCGACCGCAGGCATGCGCGAGTGGAGCAGGCCGACCATCACGGGCAGGCCGTCGGGGCGCCGACAATCGGCCAGGGCATCGCTCAGGGCTTGATGCGTTTCGGTGGCGTTGGTCAGGTCCAGCGCTTCGCTTTCTTCGATCAGCGGGCACACCCAGTAGACCTGGCGGCCCAGTGCCAACTGGTCGCGGATGCGATGGATGACCTCTCCACGGCGCGCATCACTGATCACTTTGGTGACGATGGGCGTGCGGCCCGGGGGCAGTTCGTCGATGGTGGAGACCTCCAAGTCGGCGTAGTAGCTCATGGCCAGCGTGCGGGGAATCGGCGTGGCCGTCATCATCAAGAGATGGGGTTCTAGACTAAGGCTCCCCCCTGTGGCGTGCTCACTTCGTGTAGCGTCCTCCCCCCTCACGGGGGCGACACCCTGCGGCCCGGCAGAGCCGGTTCCGCGGTGTCCCTGGCCTGAATCGGGGTCATTCGATGCCACGGTCATCTTGGCGCGCAGGGCCAGCCGCTGCGCCACGCCAAACCTGTGCTGCTCGTCGATGATGGCCAGCGCCAGGTTCTTGAACTGCACTTTGTCCTGAATGACGGCATGGGTGCCGATGACCAGGCCGGCCTCGCCGCTGGCGATCAGCGCCAACATCTCGCGCCGCTCTTTGGTCTTCTGGCTGCCGGTGAGCCACGCGGTTTTAACGCCCAGCGGCTCCAGCCAGCCAATGAGCTTGCGGAAATGCTGCTCGGCCAGAATTTCGGTGGGGGCCATCAACGCGCACTGCCAGCCGGCGTCGATGCAAAGCGCGGCGGCCAGCGCGGCCACCACGGTTTTGCCGGAGCCCACATCGCCCTGCAGCAGGCGGTGCATGGGGATGGGGAGGGCGATGTCATGGGCAATTTCGCGGCACACGCGCTGCTGGGCGGCGGTGAGGTGGAAGGGTAAAACCGCAAGCAGGCGTTCGTGCAACGACTGCCCTTCAACCGGCTCACGGCCAACGGGCCTGGGCTTAAAACGAACTGAATCTGGCTGTGCACGGGCAGGCGCGAGGCGTGGCGCACGCAGCAACTCACGCGCCCGTTTGCTCTGCAATTGCGAGAGCTGTTGCGCCAGCAGCTCCTCCAGCTTTAGCCGCTGCCACGCCGGGTGTGTGTGGTCTTGCAGCGTGGCCAGCGACAAATCTGGCGCGGGATTATGCAAAAATAATAGCGAACTATGTATATTCCATAGGGGCCATAGACTGTTTTTACTAAAAATTTCAGGTGGAATTGTCTCAGACAGGTCGGCGCGGGCCACCCCACTCAACACTACCTTGCGCAAGTACGGCTGCGGCAACCCGGCCACCGTGGGGTACACCGGCGTGAGCGCTGTGGGCAAGTCGCCCCCCGCTGTGCGAAAGCTTGGGTGCATCATGGTCCAGCCCAAAAATCCGCCCTTGACCTCGCCACGCGCGCGAATCCGCGACCCCACCGCCAGCGCTTTTTGCTGCGATGGGTAGAAGCTGAAAAACCGCAGCGTGCAGGTGTCCGAACCATCGTCCACCGTCACCAGCAGTTGCCTGCGGCCCTTCAAGGTGACTTCGCACGCTGTGACGGTGGCCTCAATCTGCACCGTGTCGCCCTCACGCGCTTCGCCCAAGCGCGTGATGCGGGTCTCGTCCTCATAGCGCAATGGCAGGTGCAGCGCCAGATCGATGTCGCGGCGCAGGCCCAGCTTGTCCAGCGCTTTTTGAATCGGGCTTTTGGGCGCGGCAGGGGAAGCACTTTTGGCTGCGCCAGCGGGCGCGGCGGCAGGCTTGGTGGCAGGCTTGGGCGACTTCGGTGGCATGGGACAATTCTGCCTCACCCCTCAAGCACTATGCGCACTTTCACCCTCAGCGATTTCGACTTCACCCTGCCCCCAGAGCTGATCGCCCAGCATCCGGCGCCTGAGCGCAGCGGCTCGCGGCTGCTGGATGGCACTGGCACCCGGCCGGTGGACCGCATCTTCCGCGACCTGCCTGCGTTGCTCAACGCCGGCGACCTGCTGGTGTTCAATGACACCAAGGTCATCAAGGCGCGCCTGTTTGGCGAGAAGCCGACGGGCGGCAAGCTGGAGCTGCTGATTGAGCGCGTGCTGCCCGGCAACCAGGTGGCGGCGCACATGCGGGTGAGCAAGAAGCCCGAGGTGGGCGCCACTGTGGCGCTGGCCGGTGCGCCGGGCACGGCGGACGGCCTGCGCGCCACGCTGCTGGGCCGCTGGCCTGATGCCGAGGGCGCGATGTTCCGCTTTGTGTTGAGCAACGACGCGGGCGATGACCCGCACACACTGATGGAGCGCCACGGCCACGTGCCGCTGCCGCCGTATATTGTGCACACCGATTCGGCTGAGGACGCCGCGCGCTACCAGACCGTATTCGCCAAAAACCCCGGTGCCGTCGCCGCCCCCACCGCCGCATTGCATTTTGACGATGCACTGCTGGCAGCGCTGGATGCCAAGGGCGTGCACCGCGCCAGCGTCACCCTGCATGTGGGCGCGGGCACGTTCCAGCCGGTGAAGACCGAGAACCTGGCCGAACACCAGATGCACAGCGAGTGGTATGACGTGCCGCTTGCGACCCAGCAAGCCATTGCAGACTGCCGCGCGCGCGGTGGGCGCATCGTGGCCGTGGGAACGACCACCGTGCGCACGCTGGAGTCATGGGCGCATTCTGGCCTGGCCAGCGCAGAGACAACCATCTTCATCACGCCGGGCTTTGAGTTCAGGCACGTGGATGCGTTGATCACCAATTTTCACCTGCCCAAGTCAAGCCTGATGATGCTGGTCAGCGCCTTCGCCGGGTATGAACACATCCGCGCCCTGTACGCCCACGCCATCGCAGAAAAATACCGCTTTTTCAGCTACGGCGACGCCATGCTGCTTTGTGCCCGACTATCATGACAGCCCCAACAACCTCAAACCGGAGACCCCCATGACCCCACGTTCCATTGCATCCCTGATCGCCACCGCCGCGCTTTGCGCCCTAGCCGCCAGTGCGCACGCCCAGCCCGTACCCCAGTACGGCCCCAACGTCACCCATGAGCAGGCGCGCAAGGCGGTTGCTGCCGCCGTGGCCGACGCCCGCAAACAAAACCTGCCCATGGCAATATCGGTGGTCGATACCGCTGGGCAACTGGTGGCGTTTGAGCGAATGGACAACACCCAGACTGGCAGCGTCGCCGTGTCTCAGGACAAAGCGGTTTCTGCTGCCTTGTTCCGCCGGCCCACCAAGGTGTTCCAGGACGCGGTTGCTGCGGGCGGCGCGGGCCTGCGCATCCTCACATTGCGCGGTGCCAGCGCGATTGAAGGTGGCGTTCCCCTGACCGTAGACGGCAAGATCATCGGTGCCATTGGCGTCTCGGGCGGCAGCGCCGAGCAGGACGGCGTGGTGGCCAAGGCGGGTGTGGACGGCATGAAGTAACAGCACCCCCTCAGGCTTTGGCGAAATAATTCACACTTGGCAAGCCCTGGTAGTCCACATCCTGCGTCCAAAGAGTCGCCTTGAATTCCTGCGCCATCGAGTACATCACCGCATCGGCCATGGCCAGGCCGTGAAGCGACGCGGCCAGAGCGGCGGCAATGGCCCGCCGGTCGGTCAGCTCCAGCACGCGGCCCAGGCGCATTACGTTCAGGGCAGATGTCACCACGGCAGCGGGCATCTTGCGGCTCAGGATTTTGTGGACTTCGTAGAGGGCGATGACGGGGACGAGTAGCTGGTCGCGCGCCTCAATGACGGGTTTGAATTTGGGACCGTTGTGGCCCGCGTGAAAAAACTCGATCCAGCCGGACGAATCAATGACGTTCATTCAAACTCCCGGTCCGGCTCTTTCTCAGGCTCGATATCGCCCAGGTCGTACCCCTTGAGCATGCCGTAATAGGCGCTCATGGGCAGCTCAGGCCTAATCACCAGCTCTTTACCGCGCAGCTCAAACTGGATGTGGGAGCCCGGCCCAATGCCCAGCTTGGCGCGCATGGCGGCTGGTAAAGTAACTTGTCCTTTGCTGGACACAATAGCTTCTGTCTGCATAAAATTCCTTTACTTTAATAGTGGTAAAGAAGCTAAATTGTAAAGCAGATCAGCTTGCCCAGGATGAGCTTGCTACCGAAGCGCCGTATAGCCCGACGCGCGTCCGTCGAGGGCGTGGCCTCCTAAAATCAGTCACTGCCTGTAAAGCCCCCTACAAGGCCCCTACCAAAGCCATTCAACGCCATTCCCAAAGCGCCCATGTTGAAATTCGCCCTCCTCAAAACTGACCCAGCAACTGCCCCCACTGCGGGCGCCTACGCGGGCACCCACGCCCGCCGGGGCCGCCTCACGCTGAACCACGGCGTGGTGGATACGCCCATCTTCATGCCCGTGGGCACTTACGGCACGGTCAAGGGCGTCACGCCGCAAAGCCTGGAAGACATGGGCGCGCAGATCATTCTGGGCAACACGTTTCACCTGTGGATGCGCCCGGGGCTGGACGTGATGCAAAGCTTTGGCGGGCTGCACAAGTTTGAGAAATGGAGCAAGCCCATCCTCACCGACAGCGGCGGGTTTCAGGTATGGAGCCTGGGCGAGATGCGCAAGATCTCAGAAGAAGGCGTGAAGTTCTCGTCGCCCGTAAATGGCGACAAGCTGTTTTTGACGCCGGAAATATCGATGCAGATCCAGACCACCCTGAACAGCGACATCGTCATGCAGTTTGACGAATGCACGCCGTACATTTCCGTCGAGCCCAAGACCAAGGGCCAACTCACCACCGAGGCCGAGGCCCGCAGTTCGATGGAACTGAGCCTGCGCTGGGCCACCCGGTGCAAGACCGAATTTGCCAAACTGGAGAATCCCAACGCACTGTTTGGCATTGTGCAGGGCGGCATGTTCGAGCACCTGCGCCAGGAGTCACTGGGACAGTTGGTGGCGATGGACTTCCCTGGCTACGCGGTGGGCGGAGTGAGTGTGGGCGAGCCCAAAGACGAGATGCTGCGCATCATGGCGCACACGCCGCACCGGCTGCCCGCGCACAAGCCGCGCTACCTGATGGGCGTCGGCACACCGGAGGATTTGGTGGAAGGCGTGGCGCAGGGTGTGGACATGTTTGATTGCGTCATGCCCACCCGCAATGCGCGCAACGGCACGTTGTTCACGCGCTTTGGCGATTTGAAAATCCGCAACGCGCGGCACAAGGCCGACGAGCAGCCGCTGGATGTGACTTGCACGTGCTATGCGTGTGCGGGGAGCTTCAGCCCGGCCAGCGGCGCGGGTGCTGCCGCCCCGTGGGCGCAAGGCGGTCGCGGTGGCTTCAGCCGGGCCTACCTGCATCACCTGGACCGCTGCGGCGAAATGCTGGGCCCGATGCTGGCCAGCGTGCACAACCTGCACTATTACCTGAACCTGATGCGCGAGGTGCGCGAGGCGCTGGACGCAGGCAGTTTTGGGGCGTTCAGGCAGCAGTTCAAGGCAGACCGCGCGCGCGGGGTTTGAGTGCAAGGAGCCTTTATGCCAGTTCGCGAGCCTTTCTTCAAGCTTTCCCCCTGATGGCCCGAATAGACGCGTCCAGCATGCAAAATGCACCCCTGATTATGGAGAAAGAACATGCTGACTAGGCTAAGGGTTCAAGGATTCAAGAACCTGGTGGATGTGGACGTTCGCTTTGGTCCATTCACATGCATTGCTGGCCCCAACGGCGCTGGCAAGTCGAACTTGTTTGATGCAATTGCTTTTTTGGGCGATTTGGCGTCTATGCCCATCGTGAAAGCGGCAAGCAGAGCACGGGGCACCAATGGTCGAATTTCAGACTTTCACAGTCTCTTTTTCAAAAATTCCAAAGGAGTCTTCCTTCCGATGCTGTTCGTCGCGGAAATGATCGTACCCAGTGAGGTAATTGATGATTTTGATCGCCCCGCAAAGCCTACGGCTACGTTTCTCGAATACACGCTGGAGCTTCGTTTGAGCGAAAACCATGCCGATTCATCGCCAGCCGATCCGATCTATATTGAGCAGGAAGGGTTAAAGGCAATCAATTCCAATGATGCAAGCAAGCATCTCGGATTCTCGCAAACGTCGACTTGGATAAAGAAATACATTTTTGGGCCAGGCAGCAGATCTACTGCCTTCATCAGCACTGAGATTTCCGGCAATCCAAGTCAGCCTGCAATCAGGCTGTTTGGCGATCAGACCAAAAAGGGAGGTCCCCCGTTTTTGGTTCCAGCCAGAAAATCCCCGCAGACTATCGTGTCCGGCGCCAACTCCTCGTCTCATCCCACTGCTCTGGCTGCGCGAAGTGAGCTGCGGTCTTGGCAATTGTTGCAGTTGGAGCCAACTGCGCTAAGACGTTTCGATAATTTTGGCGACGACCCCTACGTGTCCTCGACAGGCGAACATCTACCTGGCGCCTTGATGCGCTTGGACAATCATGCGGAAGTCTCGCAGCGGTTGTCCGAACTGTTGCCAGACGTCGTGTCCGTCAACGTGGACGCTGACGAAAAGCGCCAGGTGAAGACACTACTTTTGACAATGAAAGACAAGGAAACCTATACCGCAAGCTCCTTGTCTGACGGTACGCTGCGTTTTCTCGCATTGGCTGTGCTGGCATTGGATCCCGAATTTGGCGGTTTGCTTTGCATGGAAGAACCAGAGAATGGGATTCATCCATCCAGGATTCCGCAGATGCTCCGTTTGGTGCGCAGCCTATCGGAGGAGGTGGAAGCCGAAGAAGATAGAAAGTCTGCGCCATCAATTCGACAGTTGATCATCAATACGCATTCACCGCTGGTTGTTGCCGAGCTGCGCGACGATGAACTGCTGTTTGCCGAGACTCTGAAGATGAAAGGAAAAGCTTTCGTGAATTTCAAGGCACTTGTCAACACATGGCGGCAAGGCGCCTCAGGCGCGGTGGGGGCCGAACTGATTACCAGGGGGGAAATCTTGTCCTACTTGAGCGGACAACGGCTGGCAGGTCGATCAGGTGCAAGCGAGCCGTTGGTAGGACGCTTCATTACTGAAGACATGTTTCAAAAAGCCGAGCCATGAAAAGAATCACCGCCACGCTTATCACAGATGGCAGCTCCGATAGGCTTCTCGCTCCCCTGATTGAATTGCTTTTCAGTGAACATACTGAGATGGCGTACCAAGTGAACTTTGCAGAAGGCCTTCCGCCACCAGCCACTGGGTTGAAATCAAGAATAACCTCTGCGTTGGAGCTGTTCCCTTGCGACGTTTTGTTTGTGCACCGCGACGCCGAAAATATAGAGGCCCCGCTTAGACAGCGAGAAATTGAAGCCGGTTGGCTAGAATCGCAGCGATCCGCAGTCCTGATTTGCGTTGTGCCAGTTCGTATGACTGAAGCCTGGCTTATTGCGAATGACAAGCCGATTCGGTTAGCGGTTGGCAACCCCAGCGGAACCGAATTGCTTGGTTTGCCAGCTATAAGAGACATTGAGTCATTGCCTGATCCTAAGGAAGTTCTTTTTGCTGCTCTTAAAGCAGCTTCAGGGTTAAACGCATCTCGGAAACGACGCTTCAAACCCCATCAATTCAGACATCGGGTAAGCGAGTTGACCGATGATTTGGCACCACTGCGCAAGCTCAGTTCATTCAGGCATTTGGAAGCCCAAATGCAAGAATTTTTGAGTGGCTCGGACAGATAGTCGACCGCCAAGCTAAACAACGCTTCAAGCCACCGGTGCCAACACCGGTTTGGCCACCACCGGCACACCCAAAATGCTGTCCAGCGCGCGCGCCAGGTGCGCCACAGTGCGCTCGGGGTTGTGCAGCTTGTCCAGGCCAAACAGGCCAACGCGGAAGCTGCGGAAATCTGCTGGCTCATCACATTGCAGCGGCACGCCAGCGGCGGTTTGCAGGCCTTGGGCAAGGAACTTGGCGCTGGAATGCATGCCCGCATCGTCGGTGTAGCTCACCACCACGCCGGGGGCTTTGAACCCGGTGGCGGCCACGCTCTTCAGGCCACGCGCTTCGAACAGCGCACGCACCTGGTCGCCCAGCGCCTGCTGCTCCTGGTGCAGCCGCGCAAAGCCGTAGGCGCGCGACTCCAGCATGGTGTCGCGCAGGCGTGTCAGCGCGTCAGTCGGCAAGGTGGTGTGGTACATGTGCGAGCCGCCCTCATAGGCCTCCATCACCTGTAGCCACTTGCGCAAATCGGCCGCAAAGCTGGTGCTGGTGGTGCTGTTGATTCGCTCACGCGCCAGCGGGCTCAGCATGACCAGCGCGCAGCAGGGCGAGCTGCTCCAGCCCTTTTGCGGCGCGGTGATGATGACATCCACCGCGCAGGACTGCATGTCCACCCAGATGGCCCCAGACGCCACGCAATCCAGCACAAACAAGCCACCCACCTGGTGCACTGCGTCGCCGACCGCGCGCAGATAGTCAGGCGGCAAAATCAGCCCGGCAGCGGTTTCCACGTGCGGGGCAAACACCACATCCGGCTTTTGTGTGAGGATGGTATTGACCACCTCGTCAATCGGCGCGGGGGCCCACGCGGCCTGGTGCGTGTCGCTCTGGCGGCGCGCCTTGAGCACAATGGACTCGCTGGGAATGCCGCCCATGTCGAAAATCTGCGTCCAGCGGTAACTGAACCAGCCGTTGCGGATGACCAGGCATTTCTTGCCGGTGCCAAACTGCCGCGCCACCGCCTCCATGCCAAAGCTGCCGCTGCCCGGCACCGCAATGGCCGACTTGGCGTGGTAAACCTCCTTGAGCGTGGCCGAGATGTCGCGCATCACACCCTGAAAACTCTGCGACATGTGGTTCAGCGCGCGGTCGGTGTAGACCACCGAATATTCCAGCAGACCGTCAGGGTCCACGTTGGGCAGTAATCCGGGCATGTGACTCTCCAAGGGTGAAAGAAGAAATGGGGACCAGCAGCTTAGCACGCAGACCGCGCATGCGCAGGAGGCAGCGATGGCGGCATTGGCCGTGCCATGTCAATATCCCAAATACTGTACATACACTACATAAACAATAGCAAACTATTCAATCAGGACTATGGTTACAGGTTGTTTTTACTCCCAATCACCTTCGCAACCGGGTTGGGGCGCAGTCTGGCCGCATCGGGCATGCCTGAGCCCAGCAGCGGCGCCAGGTAGCGCCTGAACGCGTCAGTCACGTCGGTGCCGCTGGCGGTGATGAACTCGTCTTCCATCACGCGGGTCTTGCCGGCCACGGCGTCCAGCGGCAGCAGCGCATAGTCCACCGCATAGTTACCGGTGCGCTGGATGGCGACCGAGCCATCGCGGTTGGCGGTGAAGGCAAACTGCACGGCTTTCTCGCCCACCTCGCGCGCTTCGCGCTGGTCCACGTCCGACACGCAGCCGTGAAACGAGCGCTGCAGGTAGCCAAAGGTGTCGCCCCGCACGCGCTTGATGTTGAGTTTGGACTTGACCTCATCGCACAGCAAATCAGCCAGCGCGCCATTGCCCGAGAGCTGCACGTTGCCATGCGCGTCGCGCTCTACATCTTTGGCTAGTAAGTTGACGATGGCGGTGCCAGCCGCGTCATGAATGCCTTCCGACACCGCAATCACGCAGCGGCCATGGCGCGCATACACCGCCTTCACATCGGCCAAAAATGCCTCCAGCACGAAAGTGCGCTCTGGCAGGTAAATCAGGTGCGGGCCGTCGTCAGGAAACTTCTTGCCCATGGCCGCCGCCGCGGTCAAAAACCCGGCGTGGCGGCCCATGACGACGCCGACGTAAACGCCGGGCAGGGCCGCGTTGTCCAGGTTGGCGCCGGCAAACGCCTGCGCCACAAAGCGTGCGGCCGAGGGAAAGCCGGGCGTGTGGTCATTGCCCACCAGATCGTTGTCAATGGTTTTGGGAATGTGCATGCAGCGCAGCGGGTAGCCGGCCCTGTGCGCCTCTTCGCTGACGATGCGTACCGTATCGGACGAGTCGTTGCCACCGATGTAGAAGAAGTGCTCAATCTCATGCGCCTGCAGCACCTTGAAGATGGCCTGGCAATAGGCTACATCAGGCTTGTCGCGGGTGGAGCCCAAAGCGCTGGAGGGCGTGGCCGCCACCCGCTCCAGGTTGTGCGTGGTCTCCTGCGTGAGGTCCACAAAGTCTTCCTCCACAATGCCACGCACGCCATGGCGCGCGCCATAGATTTGCGTGACCCGGCTGTGACGCCTGGCTTCAAGCACCACGCCCACCAGAGACTGGTTGATGACGGCGGTGGGGCCGCCGCCCTGGGCGACGAGTATTTTTCCGGATGGCATGGGTGGCTCCTGGCTGGTTGATGGGTCAATTGTGCCTTGTGAAGGGATTGCCGCGCCAACGGTGCCGCGCGCGGTGTGACGCTGTTTGGGTCTCGCCGATGCGGCCCCGTAGAATGCGCCTTCACGAGCAAACCACCCACCCGCATGACGCATCTTCTCCGCTGTTCCATCGGCCATTCACTCCGCCTTTGCCTGCTGGTACTGCTGGGGGCGCTGTCGGCCTGCGCCACGGATTTCAAGGCCAGTGGCACCCCGGCTGCGCCCGCACTTGCATTCCAGAATCTGGCGCTCACGCCACCCGTGCATCCCGCCCTCAATCCGGCCAATGGCGGGCTGCTGGTGGACGCGGCCAGTTTGCAGCCAGGGGACATCATCCTCACGGCAGACAACGGGCTGCAATCGTCCGGCATCCGCCTGATCACGCTGTCACCGGTCAGCCACGCTGCCGTTTACCTGGGCCGCCCGGACGGCGTGGGTGGCTTGGACATGGTGGCAGAGGCCGTGGGCGAGGGCATTCGCCAGCGCACGGTGGCCGAGTTGGTGGCGCAGGAAGCAACCGTGGTGGCCTTCCGCCACCCCGATATCAATGCCACCCACATGGACCGCATGAACGTGTTTGTGTCAAAGCACATCGGCCAGAAGTACAACTATGTGGGTGTGATGCTGCAGGCGCCGTTTGCGATTGAGCGGCGTGTGTGCGAGCTGCCGCTGGTGCCGTCCCTGGTGCGCGATTTTTGCCTGCGCGGCGTGGCGGCGGTGCAGTTGGGGCTGGGCCGCAATGACCAGTTTTTCTGCTCCCAATTTGTGCTGGAGGCGTACCGCAGCGCGGGCCTGCCGCTGACCGATGCCGACCCGCGGTTGATCAACCCCGGCGACCTGCTGCACATGCGCGAGGGCGATGTGCCCTCGGTGCGGATTCACCGGGCCTTGCAGTACGTGGGGCACCTCAAATCGCCGCCGCAGCTCGTGGCAGATGGTAAAATCGGGCTGTAGCCCCCGTCCCCTGTGCTTAATAAGCTATATATTAAATAGCTTATTTCTCTGGCCTGCTTGCAAACCCTAGCTGCCCACGTGCATGCTGAACTGCGCGCCGTTGGACAACCGGCATTGCCCGCTGCCCAGCGTGGCCGAGTTCATCTGGTAGCGGCAGTTGATGTAGCTGCCCCGGTTGCCGGCGCCGTTGGCCTGGCCGTCCCGCGCAGACCCGGTCGCGCGCGTGGCTTCGCCCGTGAAGCTTTCACCGTTGATGTTGGTGCTGAAGGTGCCCCGGCCATTGAGGTCGTTGGTAACCACCGCCATCACCATGCCGTAGCTTGAGGCGATGTCGTTCGACGGGTACAGCCGCGCCGAGAAGGTCAAGGGTGGCGCAGGCATGGCAGGTGCCGGGGGCACGTAGACGGTTGACCCTGGCTGCGACCCGTTGTGCGATCCGGTCTGAGGATACGGCTGGATGGGAACCACGTAGCAGCCGGTGAGCGACAGCGCGCCCGCCAGCAGGCCGGCCAGCGCCGCGCCGCGCGACACACGTCGAACGCCCGCCAGACCCGCTACAGGCGGCACGGCGGTCAAGTTGGAGACGCCAGAGGAAGAAATCAGAAACGTCATAAGTTTCCAGGTTGCCCAAGCAAATGCTTGTGGGGGTAGTGTGCCGTTGTGCAGCTCAAAAGATGCTGTATTCAGTACAAGTAGAAGATAAAAATACTATGAGTATTAAAAATTGCTACTTTGCCAGACGATGGGCCCAAGACCTGACCCAAAACTCGATCGATGCGACGAGACCCAGACAACAAGATTAAGATGGCGGGCTTGATAGACTTCTTTCATCAGGAGAAATCATGGACACAGTGGCTCAAAGCGCTGCATCAAAAAACCCGGCATTTGACGGGCACGCAGCGGGATGAACGACCCCAAACCGGGCAAAAACTTTGCGGTGTCCGACGGCCCCGTGAACAGTCGGCTGGTGGCACCGCCGACGGTCCCATTCGACGACACTGCACCCGTCGTTCGCGCGCGGCTTGAGGCGGCCAGGGCAAGACTGCGCTTGGGTGCAACCTTGGCCGAGCGCCTGTCGCCGCTTCAGCACCGACAAAACGGCACCGAGGCCTTGGGCACGCGGGAGATCGTGGCCGTGGTGGGTGCAACCGTCAGCGCCGTCGGGCTCACGCTAGGCTTGATCCAGGGGGGCATGCTGGTGATTGGCGTCAGCGCGGTTTTTACATGCGTCTTTGGCGTGGCGGTGTATCTGGCGGCCAAGGCCAGACGCCAGGCAGGTGGGGAGGCAATGGCAGACGCCAGCGACCTGATGGACGTCAAAGACATTGCCCTGCTGGACACTGCCATGGAAAAATTGGCCGCCACCGCACCGCAGGAAACCATTGACCGCCTGTCTGACCTCAAAGCCCAAATCTCACGCTGTGTAGCGCTTGTGGCCAGCGCCAAAGGCGCCTTGAAGGCAGAGGTGTCTTCAATGCCGGCAAAGTTGCGCTGCATGAAGCGCCCCTGCATCAGGCTGGACGCGACCGACACTTCTTCGCGCCCCAGTGCAAAGGCGCTGTCCAGCTTGGCCTTGAAGGCCTCGCTTTGCACGTCTTCCTTGAGCAGGCCCTCCATGAAGCGATCAACCTGGTCGTCCACCGCCATCTGTGTGGCTTTGGCAAGCGGCACGGCGGTTTTTGCGACCTCGGGCAGCAAGGGTGTGATGACCTCTGGCGGCGACAGCGTGAAGCGTGCCAAAGCTGGTGCTGCGGCCGGTGTTGTTGCGGGGCTGGTGACTTCGGGCATGGTTTCCTTAACCGTGGGGTGGTTCAATTTGGAACTGGCGGCGAGTCTATCGATAAATATTGCAGCAATTTAGCCTGGATCCGGAATTTGTCATCAGCATCGACCGGGATGTTGTTCAAGCCGCCGCCGTATGCTGCCCCGCCGTGCCGCACGCATGGCAAAACTTGGCAAACGCGCTCTTGCGCGCATCGCAATGGCCGCAGTGGTCGTGCAAGCCAATGCCGCAGTGCGGGCAGAAATCGTTTTTGACATCTTTCAGATCCACCGCGCGCTCGCAGCCGGGGCACAGACCCTTGCCCAAACGCGTCAGCGCGGTGTCGTAGCTCAGTTCTTCACGGCGCTGCGCATCGGGCATCTGCTCGGCGAGTTTTTGCTTTTCAAGATAACGGTTCAATGCCACGATCGCATAGCGGCCTGCCAATACCGTCAGCACAATGCCCACGATGTAGCGCACATAGCCGCCATAGCTGGGCAGGTAAGGCACCAGCTCCACAAAAAATGCAAACAAGGCAAAAAAGATGAAGCCCCACACAAACGGCCAGTAAGTGCCCTTGCGTTTTTTGACAAACAGCCAGCCGGCCATCGCCAAGAGTGGCAGCGTCAACAACAGGCGGTATAAAAACACCCGCAGTTCCTGCGCGCGCTGCGCTGCATAGAGCTTGTCCTGCGCCGCATTTTGAAGTTCCTGCAATTGCGCCTGGGCGCGGCGCTCGGCCTGGCTGGCATCCAGTTGCACCTGCTGCTGTGCTTCTACCGCAGTCAGCGCATCGCGCTCGGCCTTGCGTAAACCGTCAAGCTGTGCGGTGCGCTGGACGAGTTCGGCATCTTGCTCGGACCGCGCCGTAGCGCTGCGCGTGGCGAGCCAGTTGCTGAAGGTCTCGCGCGCCGCCTGGTTGTCAGCCTGGGCAACTTTGAGCTTAAGCTGCGCCTGCTCCAGGGTTTCGCTGGCGTCTTTGCCTGCGCGTTGGGCCACCTGCAGCGTCTGGCGCAGTTTGGGCGTGGTGGCAGGGTCCATGAAGTCGTCCAGCGACTGGCGCTGCTCAACTTTGGGCAGGTCGCCCACGATGGCCCCGCCCAGCCCGATGAGAAAACCGGCAAACACCAGCGCCACCAGCCACAGGCCACGGCGGAACCATTTTTCAGACAGACGCAGCGCTTTGCTCATGGGAAACTCCTTCGATCAAAAAACTGGACGTTCTCGGCGGGCTTGACTTCAAGAATTCGCACAACAGCGCTAAGCCAACAACCCGGCGACCCGCTCACGCAGAACCTGCGGCTGCACATCCCGCGCGGCCATCGGCGTACCTACATTCAGCCCTACGCGGCTGAACGCGCCACGCCGGAAGGGCCGCACCATCGCACCATTTTTTTCAACCCGGCTGAAGTACGAACCCCACAGATTGGTGAGCGCCATCGGAATCACCGGCACGCCGTTCGGACCAGCGATGCCCTGCTGGCCCGCGCGCTCCAGAATCTTCATGATGCCGCCCCTGAACTCCTGCAGTGTGCCGTCTTTGGTGATGCCGCCTTCGGGGAAGATGGCCAGCAGGTCGCCTTCCTTGAGCACTTTGGCCGCAGCGTCAAACGCAGCTTCATAGGCAGCCGGGTTTTCAGCGCGCGGCGCAATCGGTATTGCCTTGGCAAGGCGGAACAGCCAGCCCAGCACCGGCACCTTGAAGATGTTGTGGTCCATCAAAAAATAGATCGGGCGCGGGCTGGCCGCCATCAGCAGCACGGCGTCAACAAAGCTCACATGGTTGCAGGCCAGAATCGCCGCGCCCGTGGTGGGAATGTTGTCATCGCCCGTGATCTTGAAGCGGTAGACGAAGTGCGACAGCATCCACGCTACAAAGCGCAGCAGGTACTCAGGCACCAGCATGAAAATGTAGAAGGCCACCACCGCATTGGCCAGGCCGGTGAACAGGAAAATCTGCGGGATGGTGAAGTTGCTTTTAAGCAGCAGCCCGGCAATCACCGAGCTGGCAATCATGAAAAGCGCGTTCAAGATATTGTTGGCCGCGATGATGCGGGCGCGGTGCGTGGGCTGGCTGCGCAGCTGGATCAGCGCGTACATCGGCACGCTGTACAGCCCCGCAAACAGGCTCAGCAGCGCCAGGTCGGCCAGCACGCGCCAGTGCGCAGGCTGCGCGAGAAACGCGCCCAGGCCCATGATCTGTGAGGCAGGCAACCCGCGCGAGGCAAAGTACAGGTCAATTGCAAACACGCTCATGCCAATCGCACCCAGCGGCACGAGGCCAATTTCCACATGGCGCTTGCTCAGCACTTCACACAACAGCGAGCCTGTGCCGATGCCGATGGAAAACACCACCAGCAGGGCGGATGCCACCTG
>JAYVNK010000132.1:0-5721 GCA_043758475.1 Comamonadaceae bacterium
TCCGCCCGGCTCCCGAGCCTGAAGCGCCAGCCATCCGCCGAAGCGTTCGGCGATGGCGGCGACCACCGACAAACCCAGCCCGCTGCCCCGGCCTGATCCACGTCGCCAGAACCTTTGGGTTGCCAGGGCAAGGTCGTCCGCACTCAATCCGGGGCCTTCGTCCAATACGCTGAAGGTGATGGCGTTCGGCAGGTGGCGCACCGACAGGATGACCACGCTGTCGGCAGGCGAGCAACGCAGGGCGTTGTCCAGCAGGTTACGCAGCGCCGTCACGGCCAAAGCTTCGGGCAGTGCCAGGAATCCCGGGTCGCCCTGACTGTCGAGCACAATGCGCCCGGGCTTGTCTGGAGCCGCGTCGCGCATCGCCAGACGAGCCACCTCATCGGCATCGGCCATGCGCCCATCGTCCCATGAGAAATCACCCTCGACCTGCGACAAGGTCAGCAGCTGCGACAGGGTGTGCTGGAGCCTGGCCACACCTTCCTCGGCATAGTCCAGGGCCACTTCTGCGTCTTTGCCCTGCGTAATGCGGGCAACCTGAAGATGGGTTTTGATGGCTGTTAGCGGCGAGCGCAATTCGTGGGCTGCATCGCTGGTGAAGCGGCGTTCACGACTGATCGTCTCGCTGAGCCGTGCCAGAAGATGGTTCAGCGTGTTCACCAGTGGAAGCAGATCGCGCGACATCGGCTCGGTTTGTACCGGCGTCAAGGCGTCCGGGGTCCGGCTGGCCAGCACCTGGCGCAAATGTTCCAGCGGCCGCAAGCCGCTACCGATGCCGGCCCAGAGCGTCAACAGGCTGCCGACCAGCGCGATGATGAAGGGCACTACGGCTGCAAGGGTCACGTTGCGCAACAGGCTGTCCCGCTCGGCAAGGCGATCCGCCGTGGTCACCCGCAAACCGCGTGTTTCAAGCGTGTAGCTGCGCCAGCGCTCGCCCCTGAACTCGCGGTCAGAAAACCCGGGTGTGGTGGTGGCCGTGCTTTCGGGGGCTGTCCCGGGGGTGCGGGCGATCACCTCACCGCGCAGGGACACCTCACAGGCCAGCGCTTTCAATCCTCTTTCGCCGGCTGGCATAGTGAGCGTTGAGAGACCTGATTGCCCGGTCTTGCCATCCCATGCCGCCGGGTTTTGCGACATCAGCCCGGCCACCATCTGGGCCGACATGGCCAGGCGCTGGTCGAGCGTTCGGTTCATCTCCTTGTCCAGGTCGTACAGCATCCACAGCGCCACGCCGCTCCACAGCAAAAGCATGGACACGCCGATCATCAGCAACAATCGCAGCCGCAGTGTCATGCCTTGTCCAGACTGAAGCGGTAGCCCACGCCGCGTATGGTTTCAATCACATCAGAGCCCAGCTTGCGCCGCAAGTGGTGGATATGCACATTGAGCGCATTGCTCTCGATTTCCTCACTGAAGTCATAAAGACTGTCCTTGAGCTGGTCAGTGCTCAGAATGCGGCCGCGTGCCTGGAGCAAAGCGGCCAGCAGGGCGAGTTCACGCCGGGAAAGCACCACGGCGTTTCCATGCAGCGAGACTTCGCCGCTTGCGGGATCAAACCGTAAAGCGCCGTGTTCAATCACATCCACGCTGCGTCCGGCGGCCCGGCGCAGCAGGGCATGCAGGCGGGCGACCAGTTCACTTAAATCAAAAGGCTTGAGCAGGTAGTCGTCCGCACCCGCGCGCAGGCCGGCCACGCGGTGCTCGACAGCATCGCGCGCGGTCAGTATCAGCACCGGCAGCGTCATGCCACCGGCGCGCAGGCGCTGCAGCAGGCGCATGCCATCCTCGTCGGGCAGTCCAAGGTCAAGAATGACCACGTCCCAGCCGACCGCGGACAAGGCCGCTTCGGCCAGCGCTGCCGTGGCGACCGCATCCACAGTGAGTCCGTGCGCGCGCAACCCCGCCCGTATGCCGTGGGCAATCAGTTCATCATCTTCAATCAGCAGTACGCGCATGGTCGTGGTGTTCTGCTGCATAGTATCTGCAGCCAGAATTACCTGAACGTTAACGCTGCCTTAATCCAGCCCGGCAAACATGCCAGCTTCTTTGGGCGAAAGGGTGCTTATGCTGCGGCGGATCTGGTCGGTTGTGATGTTGATGCTGTTTTGGGTGCTGCCGGGCCTGCCTGCCCACGCGCAGCAGGAGTATCTGAAACCTGAAGAGGCTTTTCGTCTGAGCGTCACCCGGCAGGCTGATGACCAGATGCGCCTGACGTGGGAGATCAGCAAAGGTTATTACCTCTACCGCAAGCAGATGAAAGTCGAAGCAGGCCCGGCAGGCAGCATCGGGCTCATCGACTGGCCTGCCGGCCTCGTCAAGACCGATGAGACCTATGGCGAAAGCGAGGTCTATCACGACCAGGTGAGCGTGCTGTTCAAGGCGCCTGATGCACAGGCGTTGACGGTGACCTGGCAAGGCTGTGCGGAGGCGGGACTGTGCTATCCGCCGCAGTCGAAGCGGGTCAGTCTGGCCGATGTAACCAAGGCGGTTACGTCGGCCACGATGCCGACTGCCAACGCCAGCGGGGACGCTGCCACTTCCCGTGAAAGCCCTGCTGTGCAGGGCGCGTTTGGAGAAGATCAGGACCTCGCTGATCGCCTGTCGCGTGTCGGCCTGGGCTGGATGCTGGCCGTGTTTTTTGGTCTGGGGCTGCTGATGACCTTCACCCCCTGCGTATTGCCCATGGTTCCAATTGTCTCCAGCCTGGTGGCGGGCAGCGGAGCAACGCCACGGCGTGGTTTTATCCTGTCGCTGGCTTTCGTACTGCCGATGGCGCTGACTTACGCGGGCGTCGGGGCGGCAGCGGCGCTGGCCGGTGCAAATTTGCAGGCCGTGTTGCAGAACCCCTGGGTGCTGGGTGCGTTCGGCTTGATTTTCGTGGTGCTGGCGCTGGCCATGTTCGGATGGTTTGAACTGCAGTTGCCTGCGTTTCTGCGCAACCGGCTGAACAGCGCCAGCCAGGAACAGCGTGGCGGTACGGTGGTCGGCGCGGCCAGCATGGGGGTTATGTCGGCGCTACTGGTGGGTCCCTGCATGACCGCGCCGTTGGCCGGCGCGCTGCTGTATATCGGCAATACCGGAGACGTGCTGACGGGTGCCCTGGTGCTTTTCGCCATGGGGCTGGGTATGGGCGTGCCGCTGCTGCTGGTCGGCACCCTCGGGGCGCGCCTGCTGCCGAAGCCCGGTGACTGGATGAACCGGGTGAAGGCATTGTTCGGTTTTATTTTGCTGGGCACGGCGATTTTCTTTGTGGCGCGGGTGCTGCCAGCGTCACTGACGCTGGGATTGTGGGGCGCGTGGCTGCTGGCAATGGCACTCAGTTTGCTGGCCATGGTCAAAAAGCTCGGCTCGGACCATGCCCGGCTGTTCTCACGCTATGCGGCGCTGCTGCTGGGCTTGTGGGGCAGCGCTATGGTGGTGGGCGCGGCGGGAGGCGGGCATGACCTGCTTCAGCCGCTCGCGTTTGTGAAAACGGCGACTGGAAACGCTGCACCGGACGCGAATGCGGGGCGTGCCTTCATGGCCCGCTTTCAACCGCTACCGTCGCAGCAGGCGCTTGAAAGCCGTGTTGCAGAGGCCGGACAGCGCGGCCAATGGACGCTGGTCGATTTTTATGCGGACTGGTGCGTCTCGTGCGCCGCCATTGAGCGCGAGGTGTTCGCAGACGCCCGCGTGCAGCAAGCCTTGTCTGGCATGCAGTTGCTGCGCCCCGATGTCACGGCCAACAATGCCGACGACCAGGCGCTGATGCGTGCGCACCAGATTCTCGGGCCACCCACCATGCTCTTGATAGGCCCCGATGGTAAAGAGCGCCGCGCCGAGCGCGTCATCGGCGAACTGAGCGCCGAAGCATTTTTGGCCCGCCTTGCGCGCGCAAAACAGGGAGTGTGAATTGTTAAGTATTAATGTGGGGCCTCTCGCTTTGCCGCTGGCTCAATTGTTTGTGTTGACGGGCTTGGTGGTGGCAACCGGAGCTGGCCATCTGGCGGGCCGGCGCCAGCAGGTCGGCATCGGCAATGTGTTGCTCGACATGCTGCTGGTCGCCCTGTTGGTGGCACGCCTTGTTTTTGTTGCGATCTGGTTCGATGTGTACCGTGCCTCGTCTTGGTCGATTCTTGATATTCGCGATGGCGGCTTCAATATCTGGGGCGGTCTGGCCGCAGCCCTGCTGGTGATGCTTTGGACCGGCTGGCGCAAGCCCGCGCTGCGCCGGCCGCTGATGATTGGATTGACGGCCGGGATGCTCGTGTGGGCAGCGCTTTCAGGTATCACCCGCGCGCTTGATACGGCCACAAGCCAGACCTTTCCGTCCGTCCCTTTGAAAACGCTGATAGGCGAGCCAGCAGATATTGCAGCGATGACCCGGGGCAAGCCTGCCGTCGTCAATCTATGGGCCAGTTGGTGCCCGCCCTGCCGCCGGGAAATGCCTGTGCTCGCTGCGGCACAGAGGCAGGAAACCGGGGTAAGTTTTATTTTCATCAACCAGGGGGAAGACACTGCTACCGCCCAGCACTACATGCGCCAGGGCCAGTTGAATCTTGCCAATGTACTGCTGGACAGTGGTACCGCATTTGGCCCCGCCGTGGGCTCGGCAGGCCTTCCGACCACGCTTTTTTACGACGCCAGCGGACCGCTGGTGGACACCCACCTCGGTGAGCTGTCGGCGGCGACACTGGCCAGCAAGCTGGCGCGGTTGCGCTGACAAGAGATTTTTTCATCAACGATTCATTGACCTAACCTATCCATCCCTACCCATGCAACCCATCCTTAAACAATCGTACCTCCGGCTGTCCGTATGTGTAGCCCTGACCGGCTTCGCGGGTCTGGCACTCAATGCGTCCGCCAAGGAGTGGCCAGCACCCATCAAGGCGCTGGAAGCCAAAGGCCTTGAGATCGTCGGAACCTTCGACGCACCCGGCGGGCTGACGGGCTACGCCGGCATCCTGCAGCAGCAACCGATGGCCGTCTACGTGACCAGCGATGGCAAGCAGGCCATTATTGGCTCCATGGTCGACGCGAAAGGCGCTGACCTGACCCGCGAACCGGTGACCCGTCTGGTCAGCAAACCCATGAGTGTCAAAACCCTCCGACTGCTGGAGCAAAGCGCGTGGATTGCGGCGGGCGCAAAAACAGCGCCGCGCGTGGTTTACACCTTCACCGACCCAAACTGTCCGTACTGCAACAAGTTCTGGAACGAGGCGCAGTCGTGGATCAAGGCGGGCAAGGTTCAGGTGCGGCATGTCATCGTGGGCATCCTGGGGCCAACAAGTCCTGGCAAGGCCGCCGCGCTTTTGTCTGCGCCCGACCCCCAGGCTGCATTGATGCTGCATGAACAGCAACACCGCAGCGGGGGCATCAAACCCCTGGCACAGGTTCCCGCTACGATCCGCGCCCAGCTGGAGGCCAACCAGGAACTAATGCAGCAGCTCGGATTCTCGGCGACCCCGGCTACGCTTTACAAGGATGCCGAGGGCAATCTTCAAACGGTGATGGGCGCGCCCTCCGCCGAAAAGCTCAAGCAGGTTCTTGGGCCGCTTTAATAGAGTTTAAATTTGAGAAGCCGGGTTTCTTGAAGCCCGGCGATACATGAAGAGAAGGGGACCAAACACCTGCGGTTCGCCATGCGTCGAAATATTTGGCGCGTAAGCATGGTGTGATTGTTTCCCTTCCGGCCGCTCACGCCGGCATACGCCAACCGGCGTATTCCCCAATCCTTCTCCG
>JAYVNK010000133.1:0-5711 GCA_043758475.1 Comamonadaceae bacterium
CTCCGCAGGCTGTCACCCGCAGGCTGTCATTTGTGGTCGAAACCGGAAAGGAGTAATATAGAAATCCGCCGATTTCGACGGTTTATGTCATTGCAAAAAAGGAGAATCGACATGAATGCTCTTTTAGGTAAAGTCGTAATTTCGTTGTACGCCAGTATGTTCGCCAGCGCCGTATTAGCCCACGGCAACGACGATTCCGCCAATGGTTCAAGGCCTGCACAGTTTGGTCACGTGGTGTTCAAGACCTCATGCACGCCGGACGCGCAAAAACAGTTCGACGCTGCGCTGTCGATGCTGCATTCGTTTTTCTTTCCGGAAACGGTTAAGGCCTTTAGCGCGATTCCGCAGACCGATCCTCAGTGTGCGATCGCCTATTGGGGCATCGCGATCAGCCAGCGCCCGAATCCGCTGGTCGGGCCTTTCGACGCGGCGACGTTGAAGCGGGGATTGGAGGCGGTTGAGAAGGGCGAGGCGATTGGGGCGAAGACCGAGCGCGAACGCGACTGGCTGGCTGCGTTGAAAGAGTTTTATAAGGACTATGACAAGGTTGATCAGGATACCCGCGCCAAGAACTACGAGCGCGCAATGGAGGCGCTGGCAAAAAAATACCCAAAAGACCCGGAGGCCACGATTTTCTATGCCTTGGCGCTTAACGAAACCTACGATCACCATGACCGAACCTACACCAATCTACTAAAGGCGGCGAAGCTCCTCGAACCGCTGGAAAAGAAGTACCCCAAACACCCGGGCATCACCCACTACATCATTCATAGCTATGATTTTGCGCCGATCGCCAAGCGTGGCGTCCCGGCGGCCAACAAGTACGCAAAGCTCGCACCCGCCGCACCCCATGCGCTGCACATGCCGTCGCACATCTACACGATGATCGGTGCGTGGGAGCAATCGATTGCTGCAAATCTACGGACACTCGACGCGTCCACGGCGTACTCCGAAAAAGTGAAACTTGACGGTCTTTATGGCGCGATTCCGCACTCGTGGGACTTCATGCAGTATGCCTATTTGCAACTCGGCCGCGATGCCGATGCGAAGAAACTGGTCGATGAAGTCACTGCCGTCAAGAAATTGTTTACAGCGGGGATCGTGCAGCAAGGCGGATTGTCCGCCATTCCCGCACGCTACATGCTTGAGCGGCAGGACTGGAAGGGCGCTGCCGAACTGCAGCCGCTGGCTGTCGTCAACGCGCCGGCGGGACTTGCAGTGACGCACTTCGCCCGGGCATTGGGCGCTGCGCGGAGCGGAGATATGGTGGCGGCCCAGATCGATATCGACAAGCTGAAGGGATTCCGCGAGGCGTTGGAAAAGGCCAATCAACCCTACTGGGCTGAACAAGTGGAAATCCAGATTCTGTGCTCCCAGGCCTGGGTCGCTCGCGGTCAGGGCAACAAGGAGGAAGCGGTCAAGCTGATGGGTGCCGCCGCTGATCTCGAAGACGCCAGCGAAAAGCATGTCGCGATGGAAAACCGTTTGTATCCGATGCGCGAATTGCTCGGCGACATGCTGCTGGACAACGGACAGTCGCAGGCGGCGCTCAAGGAGTATGAAGCCTCGATGACCCGGACCCCAAACCGGTTGCGTGGATTTTACGGTGCGGCGTTGGCGGCGAATGCCTCCGGTGAGGCGAATAAGGCATCGAAGTACCTGTCGAAACTCGCGCAACTGACACGTAGCGCCGATGGCGACCGCGCGGAGTTGAAGGAGTTGAAGACCCAAATGGCGAAAAGGTAGCCTGCGCGTCGGCCGCGTGGCATGTCGGGAATGCTATGCCAGTCAAAGTCAGGATAACCTCACTTCGGCATCTGTTTGTCGTGGCACTGCTGGCCTGTGCGGCGCTTTCGCCCATGCCAGCGTCGGCGGATCCGGCCGAGGACGATCCGCTTGCCTCGCAACTCGATCCCGACTACGCCGCGGCCAAGGCGGCGATCGAAGCCAAAGAATGGAAATTGGCCATCGCGCGGCTCTCATCCGCAGCGCTGCGCGACACGAAGAATGCCGACATCCAGAATTTCCTGGGGTACGCCCATCGCCAATTGGGCGAGATGGATGCCGCGTTCCGGCATTACGAACGGGCGCTCAAGCTCAACCCGCGGCATCGCGGTGCGCACGAGTACGTCGGCGAAGCCTACCTCAAGGTTGGCAAACTAAAGTATGCGGAAGCACACTTAGCGGCGCTGCGAAAGATCTGTCTCATTCCTTGTGAGGAAATGGACGATCTGCAAAAGGCCATTGCCGATTACCGGGCGCAGAAAAAGCCTTAATGATTTGATGATTAAGGTCCAGGCCCGAAGAGGTTGAAACGTTACACGCCGATGTCCTTGCGCCAGCCCGACTGCTCTTACCCCGCCAACCCGTTGGTGGCTGAGCCGCTGTACCTGGCAAAGTACATCGAGCGCATGGGTTCCGGCATTGGCGACATGATTGACCGCTGCAAGGCGCATGGCTTGCAAGAGCCCAGCTTCACGCTGACCGATGGGTTTGTCGCCACCATCTGGCGCAAACCCGATCTGGCTCTATCGAACGTGACCCCACAGCCAGACCCAAGCACCCCGCAAGTAATGCAACTTTTAACCGATCACTGGCGAAATGACCCGTGCCGAGTTGCTGGCTGCTGTGGGGTTGAAAGACCGCAATAGTTTCACCAGCAACTATCTGGCCCCTGCCTTGGCTGATGGCTGGTTGGCGATGACGCAGCCCGATGCACCCAAAAGTCCAACGCAAAAATACCGACTCACCGCCAAGGGGCGCAGGCTGCGAGAGGAAGGGGTTTTCGTGGCTCTCTGGATGACAATGAAATTCACAATTTCAGGAAGCTCTGTGATGAAGTGTTTGGGGAAAGTAATTTCCTTTTCCAAATTACAGTGCTAAGTAATCCAAAAGGGCGGTCACAGGATAAATTTGTCGCGAATTGCCACGAGTAAACGCTGGCCTGCTACCTCAAACCAGCGCACCAGGACAGATCTACGTCGTTAGTATGCATTTGGCTGATACTTGACAGTCTGGTTATTTTATTGATTGATGGGTTGATGGCTGCGACGTTTGACGGTTGAACACGCACATCAGAGGCAAAAAGGAACTCCGTGGAAGTCACATTCACCAAAGAAATTGAATCGCTGCGCCTGGGCGCAGGGGACACCTTCCACGGCGAGGGCATTCTGGCCATCACCAAGGCGCTGCTGCAGTCGGGCGTCGCCTATGTGGGTGGCTACCAGGGCGCACCGGTGTCGCACCTGCTGGACGTGATGGTGCAGGCCAAGCCTTACATGCAGGAACTCGGTGTGCATGTGGAGGCGTGTTCCAACGAAGCCTCCGCCGCCGCCATGCTGGGCGCGAGCATTCACTACCCCTTGCGGGGCGCGGTGACCTGGAAGTCCATTGTGGGCACAAACGTGGCGGCCGATGCCTTGAGCAATCTGTCCAGCCCCGGTGTGAAAGGCGGCGTGCTGATTGTGGTGGGCGAAGATTACGGCGAGGGTGCCAGCGTGATCCAGGAGCGCACGCACGCCTATGCGCTCAAAAGCACCATGTGCCTGCTGGACCCCCGGCCTGATCTGGGCCGTATGGTGGACATGGTGGAACACGGGTTCAGATTGTCAGAGGCCTCCAATATGCCCGCCATCCTGGAGCTGCGCATTCGCGCCTGCCATGTGCGTGGCAGTTTTGAATGCAAGGACAACGTCACGTCAACCTTCTCCACCAAAAACCTGATCAAGGAACCTGCAGACTTTAATTACATGAGCCTGGCCCACCCGCCCGTCACGTTTCGCCAGGAAAAGCTAAAGTATGAAGAACGCCTGCCCGCAGCTCGCCAGTACATCGCAGACAACCAGCTCAACGAGATTTTTGAAGGTAAGCACGACGATATTGGCATCATCGTGCAAGGTGGCCTGTACAACACACTGATTCGCGCCTTGCAGCAGTTTGGCCTGGCCGATGCCTTCGGACAAACCGACATCCCGCTGCTGGTGCTGAACGTGACCTACCCGCTGGTGCCAGCCCAACTGGGCGATTTCTGCGTGGGCAAACGCGCGGTGCTGATGATGGAAGAAGGCCAGCCCGAATACATTGAGCAGGAACTCGCGACGATGCTGCGCCGTGCCGACATCCAGACGCCTCTGCACGGCAAAGACATGTTGCCCCAGGCGGGTGAATACACGACCGAAGTCATGGCCAACGGCCTGGCAAAGTTTCTGCAGCGTTACCTGCCGCAGCAGGTTGCCGACACCACCCTGCAATGGCTCAATGGCAACCAGGCGCGGCGTGCCGCCGTAGCCAAGGCGTTGCCCACGCCCCTGCCTGCACGGCCGCCCAGCATGTGCATTGGTTGCCCGGAGCGACCCGTGTTTTCGGCACTCAAGCTCGCACAGCAAGACGTGGGCGACGTGCATATTTCTGGCGACATTGGCTGCCACGCGCTGGCCACGTTTGAGCCGTTTTCATTTGGTCATTCCATCTTGGGCTACGGCATGAGCCTGGCCAGCCGCGCAGGCGTGTCGCCCATGATGAACCGGCGGGTTCTGAGCGTGATGGGCGACGGCGGCTTCTGGCACAACGGCCTGCTCACCGGTGTGCAAAGCGCACTCTTCAATGGCGACGATGCGGTACTGCTGATCTTCAAAAACGGCTACACATCCGCCACCGGCACGCAGGACATCATCTCGACGCCGGGTCGCGACGCCGGGCCGCCCCAAGCCGCGACCGCCCCCTTGGGGCTGAGCGCTGCGGCTCCCGATGTGCTTGCGCACATCGGGACAGCGCGAAGGGCAAGTGCCTCAGGCACGAGCACGTCCAGCGACCCACACAAAGTGGGGGAACGTGGGGGCAAGCAAACCGGCAAGGCCAACGCACCCGACAAACAGCAAAGCCTGGCGCACCTGAACCAGACGATCGAGAACACGCTGAACGGGCTGGGCGTGAAGTGGATGCGCACCGTCAACACCTATGAAGTGGAGACCATGCGCGCCACGCTGACCGAGGCCTTCACCACGCCGTTCAGCGGCTTGAAGGTGATCGTGGCCGAGGGCGAATGCCAGCTGGAGCGCCAGCGCCGCATCAAACCCTGGCTGGCCAACTTGCTTAAAAAAGGGGAGCGCGTGGTGCGCGTGAAATATGGGGTGGACGAAGATGTGTGCAATGGCGACCATGCCTGCATTCGCCTCTCGGGCTGCCCCACGCTCACGCTCAAAGACAACCCCGACCCGCTGAAGGTAGACCCGGTTGCCACGGTGATTGACGGCTGCGTGGGCTGCGGCCTGTGTGGCTCCAACGCGCATGCAGCCACGCTGTGCCCCTCGTTTTATCGGGCCGAAATCATTCAAAACCCCAAGTGGCATGAACGGCTGCTGGCGTCTGTGCGCGGCGCGGTGGTGCGGGCATTGCAGCCAGCATAGAAATGGCCCCCACGCTTGCCACTTCGTGTGCTGCGCTGCCCCCCGAGGGGGCCGCGTTTTGCCTTGGGGCGGCCCGGCGGCAAAACCTCACCGTTTGAACCTATGTTGCAAACCCAACCCATCTCGATCCTCCTCTGCGCCTTGGGTGGCGAAGGTGGCGGCGTGCTCAGTGAATGGCTGATCGACATTGCGCGCCACGCGGGTTACGCCGCACAGGCCACGTCCATTCCGGGCGTGGCGCAGCGCACCGGGGCAACGACGTACTACCTTGAAGTTTTTCCCGTGCCGCTGGTCCAACTCAAAGGC
>JAYVNK010000134.1:0-5698 GCA_043758475.1 Comamonadaceae bacterium
ACGGGCCCACAAAAATGAAAAAAATAATGATCAACAGCGCTGCCGGGCCACCCCATGCCGCACGTGATCGATGGCGCTGCACCGGGCCGCCTTCGTAGCTGCGAAAAATCAGCAGACAAACAAAAAAATCGAGACAACACTTTTAGGCAACTGCAAATTTAGGAGCATCACATGAGCATCGAAATGATTGAGGAAGAAGCGTTCAACCTGGGCACCCAAATCAAGGTGATTGGCGTAGGCGGCGGCGGCGGCAACGCCGTCCAGCACATGATTGACCGGGGCGTGCAGGGCGTGGAATTCATCAGCGCCAATACTGACGCACAGGCCCTGAGCCGCAGCGCCGCGCACAAGACCATCCAGTTGGGCCACACCGGCCTGGGCGCGGGCAGCAAGCCCGACAAGGGGCGCGATGCGGCTGAGCAGGCGATTGACGACATCCGCGCGGCGATAGACGGCGCGCACATGCTGTTCATCACGGCCGGCATGGGCGGCGGCACCGGCACGGGCGCGGCACCCGTGATTGCCCGCGTAGCGCGCGAGATGGGTATTTTGACGGTGGGCGTGGTGACCAAGCCATTTGAGTTTGAGGGGGGACGCCGCATGACCAATGCCGACACCGGCTTGGCCGAGCTGGAAGCCAATGTCGATTCGCTGATCGTGGTGCTCAACGAGAAGCTGCTGGAAGTGCTGGGCGACGACATCACGCAGGACGAGGCTTTCCAGCACGCCAACGACGTGCTCAAGAACGCAGTGGGCGGCATTGCCGAGATCATCAATGTGCCGGCCCACATGAATGTCGACTTTGAAGACGTGCGCACCGTGATGGGCGAGCCCGGCAAAGCCATGATGGGCACGGCGATGGCGGGCGGGCCAGACCGCGCGCGCATCGCGGCCGAGCAGGCTGTGGCCTGCCCGCTGCTGGAAGGTGTGGACCTGTCGGGCGCCAAAGGCGTGCTGGTGCTGATCACGGCCAGCAAGGGCTCGTTGAAGTTGACCGAGTCCAAGCTGGCCATGAACACCATCCGCGCCTATGCTTCGGCAGACGCGCATGTGATTTACGGCACGGCGTACGACGACACCCTGGGCGATGACATCCGTGTTACCGTGGTCGCCACCGGCCTCTCACGCCAGGGCGTGCGCCGCACCGCGCCGCCGCTGCAGGTGCTGCGCACTGGCACCGACAACGTGCCGTTTCACCTGCCCACGCTGAATTCAGTGATCGGCGGGCCAGCGTCCGGGTCGTCACCATCAGTGGGGCACAGCCAGCCAGACTATGGCAGCATGGGCACGCCGGCCGTATGGCGTGGTCGCACCTCGGCGGCTGCCAAGGTGGATGCGCTGTCAAGCGGCGGGATGGATGATTACGAGATCCCTGCGTTCTTGCGCAAACAAGCGGATTGATGTTGCCCCCACGGTCGCCCACTGCGTGTGGCTCCCTGCCCCCCGAGGGGGCCGCATTTTTGCTTGGGGCGGCCCTGCGCAAAAACCTGCCCCCACGGTCGCCCACTGCGTGTGGTTCCCTTCCCCCCAAAGGGGCTGTGCCTTCCTTGGGGCGGCCCGGCGCTCGGCTTTTGTAAAATCTGTGCTGTGATCAAGCAAAGAACCCTCAAGTCCCTCACCAGTGCCGTGGGTGTGGGCCTGCACAGCGGGCAGCGGGTGGAGTTGACCTTGCGGCCCGCGCCGCCGGATACCGGCATTGTGTTTCGCCGTGTCGATCTGGCCGAGGTGGTGGACATTCCGATGTCGGCCACGTCGGTGACTGACACGCGGCTGGCCACGCGGGTGTCCAACGGTGGCGCGCGGGTGTCTACGGTGGAGCATCTGATGTCGGCTTGCGCTGGCTTGGGCGTGGACAACCTGTTTGTAGACATCACCGCCGAAGAGGTGCCGATTCTGGACGGTTCCGCTGCATCGTTTGTATTTTTGTTGCAAAGCGCAGGCATTGAATTTCAGAACGCGCCCCGGCGCTTCATCCGGGTCATCAAGGCGGTGGAAGTCCGCGCAGGCGAAGGTGCCAACGAGCGCTGGGCGCGCCTTGCGCCGTACCATGGTTATTCATTGAGCTTTGAGATCGACTTTGACCACCCGGCCGTGGATTCCACCGGCCAGCGCGTTGAATTCGACATGAGCCGCGACTCGTATTCGCGCGACATCGCCCGCGCCCGAACCTTCGGCTTCACCAAAGACGTAGAGACCATGCGCGTCAACGGCCTGGCCCTGGGCAGCGGGCTTGACAACGCCATTGTCATGGACGATTACAAAGTGCTTAACGCGGGTGGCCTGCGCTATGACGATGAATTCGTCAAACACAAGATTCTCGATGCCATGGGCGACATGTACATGCTGGGCAAGCCCCTGCTTGCGGCCTACAGCGCCTTCCGCTCAGGCCACGAGCTCAACAACAAACTGCTGCGCGAGCTGCTGACCCGCACCGATGCCTGGGAGGTCGTGACGTTTGAAGACGAGAAGCTCGCCCCCAGCGGTTTTAGCCAGTTGGCACGGGCTTGGTAGGCTTTAACCCCCATGCTCCTGTTCCGCTGGCTCATCCTCTTGCTGCTGCTAGGCGCGGTGGTGTCGTTCACGTTTTATGCGGCCACCGGCCAGCCCCGCTTTAAACGCTACGGCCTGCTCACGCTGAAGTGGACGCTGATTGCCGCCTTCGGTTTTTTTGCGGTGCTGATTTTGGAGCGGGTGGCTTGAGGTGTGGCTTCAGAGGGTGCAGGCTTCCCAACCACTCAACCCTGCGCAGCTTGAAGCGCCGCAATACGCTCTTCAATCGGCGGGTGCGTTGAGAACAGTTTGCCAATGCCACCGGCAATGCCCATCGCGGCAACGCTTTTGGGCAGCTCGCCCGGCGTCATGCCACCCAGGCGCGCCAGCGCATTGATCATCGGCTGCTTGCGGCCCAGCAGTTGGGCAGAGCCCGAGTCTGCCCGAAACTCACGATGGCGTGAGAACCAGGCGACTACCATGTGCGCAGCAAAGCCCAACACGATGTCCAGCACGACCGTCGTGACCATGTAGCCAATGCCCGGGCCAGAGCTTTGTGAATCACCCTTGCGCAACAGACCATCAATCGCGTAGGCGATTACACGGCTAAGGAACACGACGAAGGTGTTCATCACACCCTGAATCAGCGTCATGGTAACCATGTCGCCATTGGCGACGTGCGCGATTTCATGGCCAATGACAGCCTCAATTTCATCGCGTGTCATCCCTTGCAGCAAACCGGTGGACACCGCCACCAGAGCCGAGTTTTTGAAGGCACCGGTCGCAAACGCGTTGGGGTCGCCATCAAAAATGCCCACCTCAGGCATGCCGATGCCGGCTTTGTCGGCCAGCTTTTTCACGGTCTCGACAATCCAGGCCTCGTCGGCATTTTGTGGCTGGTTGATGACCCGCACGCCCGATGTCCACTTGGCCATCGGCTTACTGATGAGCAGCGAGATGATGGCACCGCCGAAGCCCATCACCAGCGCGAAGCCCAGCAGGCTGCCCAAGTTCAAGCCGTTGGGCGTGAGGTAGCGGTTCACGCCCAGCAGACTGGCGACGACGCCCAGCACGGCGACAACCATCACATTGGTCAGGACAAACAGCAGGATGCGTTTCATGGTTTCCTTACAAAATGGCCCATAAGCGGGCCGATGCCGCGAATGTTAGGGGCGATGGGCGGGAAATCAAGCGTTTTTTGGCCTTAGCCGATAAATTCTGTGGGTATTCAGGGTTTATCGGGGTGGTATGAGGTCTCAGGCCGATGCGACTTTGGCTGTTTTGGAGCGCGGAAAACGCTGGGGTCGTCATAGAAATCCGGGGTTTCATTGGCGGGCCACCACTGCGGCACGCCCAGCACAGGCAGGTGGGCAAATGGTTTTCGGGCCAGTTTGTCAACGTTCAAATCCGCAGCCATCCAAGCATCCAAATCTGCTATTGAATCAGTAACTACACATGCACGGTAGACGTGGGCTGTCATTGGTTTTCGGGGTGAAACCAGCTTTTCCAGCAGGGCGTGGCCAAATATCACCAAATGGGCCTGCGCCCACATTGGCCTGAGCGTAACAAACAGCGTATGCCAGTCTTTGCCGACCAGCGCATCCCACAGCGCGTCGGGGGCCTGCAAAAAGGCCGCGTTTTCGTCAAACACGGTGAGCGCGTCCCGCACTGCACCGCGCTGTTGGCGGATGCCGTCTTGTTCTATCTGCTCAGCCTGCAACTGGTTGAGCCGCTTTTTGGTGGTGGGGAAGTGGAGCCAGCACAGCCCATTAAAAAAATCATGCAGGCCCTCTCGGGTAGGGCATAGCTTGCTATTGAAAATGTATTTTTCGTAGGCTTCGCCCGGCGGCAGTTCGGACTGTGGGACGAAGCGCACGTTAGGCCTGCGAGCAGCAAAAGGCGATGAAGCTGCGATTGAATTCAAAGCGTTGTACGGTTTTTGCCCAGCCAAGATGAGCTGACTCCCCCGCTCACCGGCTGCCCTGTACGGGGCCAACCACTCGACGGTCCAATCAATTAATTGCCCAAAACTTGAGGAAATTGGACTTGTCAAAAAACTGCGTTGAAAAATCAGCCCAAGACGGAAACAAGGCGTTGATGCCATCGCAAAGGCACGACATATTGCGGCTGCCCAAGTTCGATAACAACATCGTTGTAAGCGACATCCCGCAAAGGTTCTATCTCCGCTGCATCTGAAACCCGCAAATCGTCCAGCGCCTGTTGCAAGGTATCGTCATCCAGTGAGTTTGCACGCGCCCGAAGGGCTGCATAGCGTTTGGCTTCCTGCTCATTTTGGGCGGCTTTGTCAGCAGGTCGGACGGCCAGGCTGATCGCGCCAAAAACTGTGAACGCAAACGCACCCGCTATAACCAGCCAAGGCGGCGTTGCCGCAAAAACATTGCTCGCGGCGGCGCTGCCACCCACAATTGCCACGAAAGTCGTACAGGCTTGGACCCGACGATACAGCCGCGCGCTGCGCTGGCACAAACGTTCAGCGTAACGCAACTCACCCAATAACTTTGTCTGTAAATCTGTCATTTGCGTGATGCTACCCCAAGTGACTGGAAATCACCTTCATGTTCTCGAAGGCAATGGCGGGCTGGGCGGTGCTGGAGGTGGCAGCGGGCGCGGAGGAACGTGCGACTTATATGACATGAGTTGATGGTTGTCGTAACAGATTCAAGTACCATTTTATCAGAAATACTGTTTTTATATTCAGTAAATTACCCGATTTCCGGTCTCTTCAATGTACTCAACTGCAATGCTTTACGGGCGTTTAAGCAGCCGAATCTGCTTAGCCGGACCCGTCATCGGCAAGACTTTAAAGTAAGCGGGATATCTCCGAAAAAGCTCATGCAGTGGCTTGTTTCCTTTCTTGATTCCGGTCGCGTGAAGAGGCGCTCCAAGCTGATTGAGCTGTTTTATCGTGTTTGGAAGCCAGTCGGGAATTTGGACCAAAATGCGCCGGACCATTGCCAGGTCATCAGCAGTGGAGTCTTTCGAGAAACAAACCCATCGAACAATCAATAACTTAGCCAACTGGTGATTGCAAACGGATATGCAGCAGCCTCTGACAGCTCAGTAAAAGTGGCGTGTAGGACTGGCGTAATAAGCTCACTCTTTCGAACGGGGTAGCACAAGGCTCCACCAATGTAATGCTCGCAATCAGTCCCGGACCAAACTCTTAATCGGGCAAAAATGCACCAAT
>JAYVNK010000135.1:0-5681 GCA_043758475.1 Comamonadaceae bacterium
GCTGCATGAGTCACTTCTTTAAGTGCCACAGCATCAACTGCGCGCAAGGAGTGCACCGCGATGCCGGCGTTTAGCAGAAGGCCCTGCGCGCAGCCCCGCACGCCCTCAACAACGCGCAACACGCTGTCGGGTGACGACGCAAACCGCCGCTGGTCCGCCCGCAGGCCAGCCGTGCCAAAGCCCGAGCGCATATACAGCGTGGGCAACAATGTGAGGCCTATGCCTACGGTGCGCGCAGCCCGCACCAGCGCCAGCGACATCTCCAGCGGGTCGGCATAAGTCTTGCCATCTGGCGCGTTGTGCAGGTAGTGGAATTCGCACACCTGGGTGTAGCCGCCCATCAGCAACTCGGCATACAGCAGCGTGGCGATGGCTTCGAGCTGGGCGGACGTGATGCGGTTGGCAGCGCTGTACATGCGGTCGCGCCAGCTCCAGAAATCTTCATCGCCCTGCCGCCCAGCATCCGGTCTGCCACTCGCACTGCGGCATTCGGTCAGCCCGGCGATGGCGCGTTGGAAGGCGTGGCTGTGCGCATTGACCAGGCCCGGAAGCGCGGGGCCGCCCAACTTCGCTGCACCACGACGCGCATCAAGCGGCACATTGGCTTGCACGCCAGACCACCGGCCATCCTGGCCCACGGACAGCAAAACGTCACTGGCCCAGGCGCCGTCAATCCATGCCCGGCCCGCAAAATACCGAGTCAACGCAATATTCCGCTCAATGGCCATACAGCGCCCGGCAGGCGGCAAGCGCGTTGCCGACCATGCTTTGCAGCAAGGGCTGGATCTGCGCCGCCTTGTGCACGTCATAGGCAAAGGGCGCTTCCTCCTGCATGTACAGGCTTTGGCATTTCTCTAGCTGCACCGCGTGGACATGGTCTTGCGGCGCGCCATAGTGGCGCGTGATGTAGCCACCCTTGAAGCGGCCATTGAGTACATGTGTCACACCGGGTGCACCAGCGCCGGCTCGGGCACCTGCACTGCCCTGGGCCACCACAGTAGCCGTCACGGCATCAACAATCGACGCCTGTGCACTCGCCCCACCAGCTGTGCCAATGTTCAAGTCAGGCAACTTGCCGTCAAACAGCCAGGGGATGTGCGAGCGGATGCTGTGCGCGTCCCACAACAGCGCGTAGCCATGGATGGCCTTTATGCGCGCAAGCTCCTGCGCGAGGGCCGAATGGTAGGGCAGCCAGTAGGTGCTGCGGCGTGCCACACGCTCTGGGCCCTGCGGCGCGCGGGCCCCCTTGTACAGCGCGTCACCCGTGAAAAAACGCGTAGGACACAGCTCTGTGTTGGACGCACCGGGGTACATGGGCGCGTCATCGGGCGGGCGGTTCAGGTCGATCACATAGCGGGCATAGCGCGGCGTCAAGACACTCGCGTCCAGGCCTGGCAAAAAGTTGTAGAGCCGGTCCAGGTGCCAGTCGGCATCTTCCACGGCAAGGGCGCGCGGGACGAAATCGGCTTGCAGATCCGTGGGAATCTCGGTGCCGATGTGCGGCATGCTCACCAGCAAGGCAGAGCTTCCACGGTGCAGTGTGTAGGGGGTCATGCGTCGGTCTTTGAATTGTTCATTTTGCCCGCATCACACCGCCGTAGATCGTATCGATCAGCGGGTTGGCCCCAAAACAATAGCTCAACTCTGCGGGCTGCGTCACGTTCCACAACACAAAATCGGCCCGCATGCCAGCCGCCAAAACACCCCGGTCGTTCAGACCCAACGCCCGCGCCGCGTTGCGCGTAACACCTGCCAGCGCTTCTTCTGGCGTCAGCCTGAACAGCGTGCAGGCCATGTTGAGCATCAGCAGGATCGACGTGCAAGGCGAGCTGCCCGGATTACAGTCTGTGGAGATGGCCATCGGCACCTTGTACTGGCGCAGCAAATCAACCGGTGGCATTTGCGTCTCGCGCAAAAAGTAATAGGCCCCCGGCAACAGCACCGCCACTGAGCCCGCACCGGCCATGGCTGCAACACCGGCTTCCGACACCCATTCCAGATGGTCGCAGCTCAGCGCACCATAACGCGCGGCAAGCTGCGCTCCCCCGCTGTCGCTCAATTGCTCGGCATGCAGCTTCACCGGCAGCCCCAGCGCCTGCGCCGCCAGGAACACGCGCTCAACCTGCGCGGTGCTGAAAGCAATGCGCTCGCAAAACGCATCTACCGCATCCACCAGGCCTTCGCCATGCAACTGCGCCAGCATGCGCAGCACCTCGTCAATGTAATCGTCCTTGCGCCCGGCAAATTCTGGCGGTGTGGCGTGGGCACCCAGGAAGGTGGTGCGCACCGTCACCGGGTTGCCGCAGCCCAGCGCGCGCGCCACGGCCAGTGTCTTGCGCTCGTGTTCCATCGCGAGGCCGTAGCCGGATTTGACCTCAATGGTTGTCACGCCCTCAGCCATCAGGCGTTGCAGGCGAGGCAGGCTCTGCGTTTCAAGCTCGGCAGTACTGGCAGTCCGCGTGGCCTTGACGGTAGATACGATGCCGCCGCCCGCTTTGGCAATCTCTTCGTAGCTGGCACCTTGAAGGCGCAGCTCAAATTCATTGGCGCGGTTGCCGCCGTAGACCAAGTGGGTGTGGCAATCGATCAGGCCTGGCGTGATGAGCGTGCCAGCAGCGTCGTGCTGGACAGTGCCGTTCTGCAAATACTCTGGCGGCAACTCGCGGCGTGGCCCAACCCAGACCACGCGCTCGCCCTGCACCGCCAGCGCTGCGTCGTCGATCAGGCCGTAGGGCTGCGCTGCACCGCTTTGCATGGTGGCAATGCAGCAGTTTGACCAGACTTGCAGTGTCATGATGCGCTGCCTATGCCCATAGCCGTAAGGGTTCGCGCATCGGTTGGCGCAACTTGAGTCGCGGGGCCTGGCGAGTTCTGTGCCACATCAATTTCAATCAGCAAGGCATCGTCTGCTTCTATCTGGATCACATCATTTGCTTCCACGGGGCGCCAGACCACGCTACGAGGAAAAATTGGCGTGTTTTCACCATTAAATCGGGCTATAGCCCCTGTGGATAGTGCATATGTAGCTACTATTTTAGTAGTATTTGGCAAAGTGCCGACATTGGCTGCCGCTTTCCCGCGCACTCGTGCCATCGTGGCACTGGCGCAGGCCTGCGTGGCCACAGCCGCTTCAACGCCATCTCCAGCCACCCGAATCATCAGATTGAAATCCAGCGTCGCACCATCTATCAACTCACACGCCGTCAGCAAGGCGCCGTCAAAACACAATGGCGCGCTGTCAACAGTCAACGCATGGCGAGCGCCGTTGTGGGTCAGCGCCACGCCTGCTCCGCCCAGCACCGCAAACCACCGCTGCACGCCCTCGAAGCGCGAGAACGGCCCGCTGTGCGCCACCTCAGCCACCGACATGCGCCACACCCAGTGGTCTGCGTCTGGCCAGGCGATGAGTTCACGTGTGGTGCCGCCGCCATTTTTCCAGGCCGTGGGAGCCACATCGGACAAATGAACCACATGCCAGGTCATGTCGTCCGCCAGTTCATATCGTCCGCAGGCTCATAGCTGAAACTCCCCATGAAAACTGTAGCGCAGCCCCGGATAGACCAACCGCGCCAGGCTGGCCACGTTGGCTCCGCTCACGGTGCAGCGCGTCATCACCAGGCACGGATCGCCTGCCCCCACGCCCAGGCCATGGGCCTCTTGCGCCGTGGGCAGCCCAGCCTCAATTGAATAGCTCGCCTCGGTCAAGGGGGCATGCTCCAGCAGGTAGTGAGTGGGCGTGGTCTGTTCAAAATCAACGCTGAGGTAGTAAGGTGCCGCAGCCGGATTCACCAGCCGGTCTTCAAACTGCATCGGCACGCCGTCTTCACAATGCACAAGAACCGAGTGGAACACGCGGCTGCCCGTGCGCAGCTTCAGCGTCTGCGCCAAAGACGCGTTGGCCCGCAGGCTCTCGGTCAGGACAACCCTGGCCGAATGAACATGCCCGCGCTCAATAATCTCCTCATGAATATCGCGAAACGCCAATCTGCTGGTGATGCGGTTGAGCTGCGCCACCACCGTGCCCGACCCCTGAATGCGCGTCACCAGCCCCTCCACCACCAGTTCCCGCAAGGCGCGGTTGACCGTCATGCGGCTGATGCCAAACTGGGCCTGCAATGCGGATTCGCTAGGCACCGAATCCCCCGAGCGCCACGCGCCCGAAGTGACCTGGGCCTTGATGAAAGCCTTGACTTGCTGGTAGGCGGGGAGCGCGTCTGGGGGCATGGCGTTGGGGTGAGTTCGGAAAGATGGAGGCTATGGTAAGTCAACGGGTTCAAGTTGTATAGACAAATGTCTTTGTTGACGGGCAGAGCGAATTGGCCCTGCACCCGTGTACACACTACTCACCGCCATTGCGGGGCCTGGTTGACGTTGTGGGAAGTCAGTACACCATTTTTCGCCGTTTTTTCAGTAAAAAATGCTTACAGCCCCCGATCAGCATACATAAGCAGCTATGACTTAAATAGTAGGTAGCAAGTTTCTGAACCAGGTCGCACACTGGTATTTTTCATGAAGCGGGTTTACAGTGCAAGCGTTGGCGTTTCGTGCCGGTTCGACCTCCCGGCCTGCGCCATGTTGTTAGATGGCATCGCAAAGGAAGGAGACATCCATGAACCTATTCATCGCTGGCGGGACAGGTGCAATTGGGCGCGTCCTTGTGCCGTTGCTCGTGAGCGCAGGACACAAAGTCGCCGTGCTGACCCGCTCTGCAGATCGCATCTCACAACTGGAACAGATGGGGGCTGTGCCGGTGGCGGGCGACGTGTACGACGAGGTGCGGCTGGCCCGACTGGTCGCGGAATCCGAAGCAGAGGTCGTCATCCACCAGCTCACGGCGTTCGGCACCAAGGACGGTGACCCTTACGCCGAAACGATACGCGTGCGCATCGAAGGCACGCGCAATCTCATTGATGCGGCGCGTGCAGCTGGCGTGCGCCGGTTCATCGCGCAGAGCATATCGTTCATGTGCTCTCCGGTGGGCAGCGGGCTGACCAACGAAGAAACGCCGCTGTATCTCAACGCACCTGCGGGTGTGCGCGCGCTGGCCGAAGCCATTGCGTCATTGGAGAGTCAAACACTGGCTGCAAACGGAATGTCCGGCACCGTCCTGCGGTACGGATGGTTCTACGGTCCCGGTACCAGCTACGACTCCCAAGGGACCATTCCGTGCGCCATTCGTGCGGGCACAATGCCAATCGTAGGCGCGGGCGCAGGGACCTATTCGTTTATCAATCTGAGCGACGCTGCTGCCGCAACGGTCAAGGTTCTGGCACACAAATCAAACGGAATCTACAACATCGTTGATGACTCGCCGGTTCGATTGAGTGAATGGCTGCCGGTCGCTGCAACGCTTCTCGACGCACCTGCTCCCGGCCACATGGACGAAGCCCTGGCCCGGCAGAAGCTCGGCGACATGCGGGTGTACTACATGAACGAGCAGCGCGGCGCGTCCAACGCAAAAGCCAAGCGCGAGTTCAACTGGCAACCGGCTTTCCCTTCGTGGCGCGCCGGGTTTGAGGCGCTTTATCGTGATCGCTTTGAGTGAACTTTAGATGCCGCCGAACAACTTCGATTTGTCATGAAAGAGGAGGAAATGAAAACTCATTTTTCAAAAATGGCCAAGTACAACGCGTGGGCCAACGCGCGCCTGTACACAATGGCTCGCGACCTGCCTGACGCAG
>JAYVNK010000136.1:0-5679 GCA_043758475.1 Comamonadaceae bacterium
CATCGGCAGCGACGACCCCACCGCGCTGGTCGGCCTGCCGCTCATCCGCACCTGCCAGATGCTGCGCGCTGTGGGGGTGAGAGTTTTATGAGCGCAGAGGGCAACCCCGCCAGTGGGCAGACATCCTTTGGGCAACCTCAAGGTGCTCGAAGAGCGCCGAAGCCAAAATTAAACCCCGGGGGCACAGGGGACACGCCAGCGCCGCACGCGGGGTCGTTATTCCTGGTTCCCTCGCCGCTGGATTTTGGCTGCAATGTGCAGACACCGCTGCAAGACGCGATGCCCATGGGCACGCTGCAAATCGCCGCAAAAATCACTTACTGGGTCTGCGAAAACGCCAAATCCACGCGCGCCTACCTGAAACGGGTGAATGAGCTGCATCCCTTGTCCTGCAATATCCAATCGCTACAAATTCAAGAGCTTCCACGGGAGGTTCACAAAAAAGGCGACCACCACGGCCAGTTTGACGCCAAGCACCTGCTGGCCCCAGCCCTGCAAGGCCATGACGTGGGTTTGGTGAGCGAAGCCGGCATGCCCGCCGTGGCTGACCCCGGCTCGTCGGTGGTCCGCGCAGCACATGATCTGGGCATTGCCGTGGTGCCGCTGGTCGGGCCGGTATCGCTGTTGCTGGCTCTGGCCGCGAGCGGACTCAACGGCCAGAATTTTGCGTTTGCGGGTTACCTGCCCACCGACACCACAGAGCGCGCGCAGCGCATCCGCGAACTGGAATCACTGGCGCTGAAAACCGGGCAAACCCAGCTCTTCATCGAAACGCCCTACCGCAATGCCGCGATGATGCAGGCGCTGGTCCAGACGCTGCAACACAACACGCGGCTGGCCGTGTCCAGCGGGTTGACGCTGCAAAGTGGCGTCAACCGCAGTGAAACCGTGAAGGGCTGGAAGCAGAAAGCAATCGCGTTGGACAATTCAACCCCCGCAGTGTACTCAATTGGCCGGTAGCCGTTATTCTGTATAGATAGTCCGCTATATATAACGAAGCAAATGGCAACTAGCGCAACGCCGGAAGCGCCTTCAAAGCCCGCACCGATCCCTCGCCAATTGACGCCCCAAAGCGCTTGACCAGGCGCTCAGCCACGTTGTCGCGGCGGGTGTAGTCGATGATGTCTTCGGCCTTGACTATTTCACGTGCCACATAGTCGAGGTTGCCCAGTTGGTCGGCCAAACCCAGATCGATGGCCTGTTGGCCGCTCCAGAACAGGCCGCTGAACATCTCGGGCGTTTCTTTGAGCCGCTTGCCGCGCCCGGCCTTCACCACGCCAATGAACTGCTGGTGAATCTGGTCCAGCATGGTCTGGGCAAAGGCGCGCTGCTTGTCAGTCTGCGGGCTGAACGGGTCAAGAAAGCCCTTGTTTTCTCCCGCCGTCATCAGGCGCCGCTCAACACCCAGCTTGTCCATCAAGCCAGTGAAGCCAAAGCCGTCCATCAGCACGCCAATGCTGCCCACAATGCTGGCCTTGTCCACAAAAATCCTGTCCGCCGCCACGGCAATGTAGTACGCGGCAGACGCGCAGGTTTCTTCCACCACCACGTACACCGGCTTGTTGTGTTTGGCCTTGAGGCGGATGATTTCGTCGTTGATGATGCCGGCCTGCACCGGGCTGCCGCCGGGCGAGTTGATGAGCAGCACCACGGCCTTGGCACCCGCGTCCTCAAAAGCGGCCCGCATGGACGCATTGATCAAATCGGCGCTGGCTTCCGCGCCGGAGGAAATCTCGCCCTTGATTTCCACCACAGCGGTGTGCGGCGCCGAGACATCCTTGCTCACACCCGTGCGGCCCAAAGCGGTCCACGCCAGAAACACGAAGAACGCGAGCCACGCCAGCCAGACAAATGTTTTCCAGCGGCGGCGGGCTTTTTGCTCGTTCAGCGAGGCAAATGCCAGCTTCTCCAGCGTGGCGCGCTCCCAGCCGGGGGTTTGCACTGCAGGATTTTTTACTATATTATTTATAGCTTCTTGTGCACTATCCACGGGCGCTTGGGGCCGATTTGATGCCTCAAACGGGTGCACTGGCTCGTTTTGCGGGTCTGGCTTGACGGGATCATTCATTGACAACTCTTTTCTAACGCTTTTCAATCAATCTCTTCAAAACTCGACAGGTTTCAGATTGTGGGCAGTATGCCAGTGCACGACGCCGCCGACCTCTGACAGGGCAATTTTGACCAGCCCCCCCCGACACGGCCCCGCTGCGCAGGCACCCGTCGCAGGGTGGTAAGTGGCGCCATGGGTGGCACAAATCAACCAGTGGCCGGTCACGTCGAAAAAACGGTTGGGCTGGAAGTCCATTTCCATCGGCACGTGCGCGCAGCGGTTGAGGTAGGCGTGGGCTTGGCCCGCATAGCGGATGGCAAAGGCGCAGCCGGTCTGGCCCTGGAAGACCACGTCGAATGGCACGGCAACGCCCGCGTCCAGCAGGTCGCTGGCGTTGCACAGCGCAATCGCCTCGCCGTCTGCAGCCGCGCCTGCCGCTGCGCCACCCGCCGCTGCGCCCCCGGCCTCATCAGCCATGCGCCAGCAGCCAGTCGTGCAACTCACCTACCGAATGCGCTACGAACAGCGGTTTGAGCGCGTCAAACGCCTCACGCTCATGCGCGCCATAGCTCACGCCCACGCTCGGGCACCCAGCGTTCATGGCCATCTGCAAATCATGCGTGGTGTCGCCAACCATCAAGGTGCGTGCGGGCGGCACGCCCAGCTCGCGCATCAGCTCGTGCAGCATGCGCGGGTTGGGCTTGCCGGCGGTCTCATCGGCCGTACGCGAGGCGTTGAAGAGGTTCTTAAGCTCCACCGCGTGCAGCGCCTCGTTCAGCCCCTGGCGGCTTTTGCCGGTGGCAACGGCCAGCAGATGGTGGCGCGCCTTGAGTGCGGCCAGCATGGGCAGCACGCCCTCAAACAGGCTGATGTCGTTCTGGTGAAAAACGTAATGGTGCCGGTAACGCGCACCGAGCTCAGGGTACTTTTCCTTGGGCACGTCAGGCGCCGCGTGGGCCAGCGCAGGCATCAGCGCCATGCCAATCACGTAAGACGCCTGCACGTCAGTCGGCACCGTGCCACCCACGTCACGCACCGCCTCCTGGATGCAGCGCGTGATGATGGCGGTGGAATCAAATAGCGTGCCGTCCCAGTCGAAGGCGATCAGGTCGAACTGGCGCGCGGATGAAGAGGTTCGCAGGCTTGACGGGCTTGCCGTGCTTGATTTAGGGGTTTCGCTCATTGGATTTTCGGAGGCTGCATTGTTCTCGACGCGGCGTTCGTGGTTATTTTTTTTGCAATGCGTTATTCGAAGTGGTTTTCTCGGAGTGATCTTTTCTCAGTTATCTATTCGTAGTGATACCGGCATTGCGCTATCAAAATGTCGTCACCATCGATTTTGTAGACGATTCGATGCTCATCGGTGATGCGGCGCGACCAGAAACCCGCCAGGTTGTGTTTGAGGGGCTCCGGCTTGCCAATGCCCGCGACCGGGTCTCGCTGGATGTCACGGACCAGGGTATTGATTTTTCGCAGCACTTGCTTGTCATTTTGATACCAAAAAAGGTAGTCATCCCAAGCCGCCGCTTCAAACGAGACCAGCTTCACTTTGAGAGCTTCAGTCTCTTGACTTCGATGGCCAACCTTCAGTCTTCCCTCATTGCCCGTCCATCAGCTCGCGCTTGCTGATGTTTTTGCGGTTGTTGATGTTGTTCACAGACTTCAGCAAGCGCACCGCGTTTGCGCCACGAAGCAGATGCATGGTCTCCACCCACGACTCATATTCGCGCAGGGACATCAGCACGGCGGGCTCGGCCTTCTGGCGCGTGATGACGGTGATGTCGCAGTCGTTGACGACCCGGTCCAGGTGCGTGGCCAGGTTGTTGCGGGCTTCGGAGTAGGTGATGGTTTGCATGGCTGCATTGTACAGAATATTGTTCAATGATGTCCATGAAAAAAAAGGCAGCGTGTAGTCGCACATGGGGTCAAATTTGGTAGTGCAACATCCTTTCTGTAATTTCCCGGAATTGGTTTTGGGGTATTTTTAAACCAGTCCCCTGCCAGGCCGCCGCAGGCCCCCCCGGCCAAGCACCAGGGGACAGTGCTTACAGAGAACTTTTTCCATGGCTCAACGCACCTTTGACGACACCAACACCCTGAATGAGGCCTACGCCTGCCTTCTGTCCAACGGACTGGACGGCGCTGCCGAAGCCCTGCGCATCCTGGTCGACGAGGCCTCCAACATTGAGCGCGCCGCGCACCTGGGTGCCGCCCCCTTGCGAGCGCAGTGCCCAGCGCCAGGGCTACGCCAACGGCTATAAGCCCAAGACTGTGTTGACCCGCATGGGCCAGATCACGTTGGCCGGGCCCCACGTGCGAAGTGGTGACTTCTATCCCAGCGCCCTGCAGCGGGGAAGCCGCTCTGAGCAGGCGATGAATCTGGCCCAGGCCGAGATGTATGTGCAGGGTGTCTGCACCCGCAAAGTGATCACCGTCCTGCAAAAGCTGGTGGGCCCTGAGGTGAGCCTCTCCAGCCCCCAGGTCAGCCGCTGCGCGCAGGCCCTGGACGAGGGCTTGCAGGCGTGGCGATGCCGCCCGCTGGATCAGACACCCTACGTGATTCTGGATGCGCGCTATGAGCGCGTGCGTGAAGCGGGCCAGGTCGTCGATTGTGCCGTTTTGGTGGTCATTGGCATCACCGCATCAGGCCACCGGCGGGTGCTGGGCGTCTGGGTGGCGCTCAGTGAGGCTGAGGTGCACTGGCGTGACTTCCTGGACAGCCTGATCCAGCGCGGCCTGCGTGGCGTCAAGTACATCGCCAGCGATGACCATGCAGGCCTTAAAGTGTCGCGCAAGGGCGGCGCGCAAGGCCCTGTTTGCGGGTGTGCCCTGGCAGCGCTGCCAGTTTCTCCTGCAGCACAACGCCCAAGGCTATGTTTCCAAGCTCGATCAGCGCATGTCGGTGGCGCGCCAGATACGGGGGATCTTCAACGCGCCGGATGCCCATGAAGCCCAGCGCTTGTTGAACATGGCGTTGAAAGACTGGCAGGTCAGCCAGCCGCAGCTGGCCGCCTGGGCCCAGCACAATTTGCCTGAGGGTTTTGCAGTGTTTGGCTTGCCCCAGGGCCACCGGGTGCGAATGCGCACCACCAATGGGCTGGAGCGGCTGAAAAAGGAGCTCAAAAGAAGGACCAGGGTCGCCACGCTGTTTCCCAATCCCACCAGCTGCCTGCGCCTTGTCAGCACGCTGCTGGCAGAACAGGATGAGGAGTGGATGAGCGCAAAAATCTACCTGAACATGAAACCCTGATCCGGCGCTTTTGCGCAACGCTCCTGAAATCAGCATCGGAATTTACAGAAATATAGTTGCTTTATAGCGCGCACAGATCCAGCGCGAGCCGCTTGACCGTGGGTAGCCTCAGATCGGTCAGGATCAGCTCCAGACGGCCATCCATTGCCGCGATCATGCTTGCACCCCAACAAGGCGTCGAAGCCCGCCAGGTCGGGCAGTTCGACCTTCACGGTCGGCACCACGCCCGGGCGCGGTGCAAGCAGCATGGTCAGCGCGATCAGGTCGGGCAATTGATCGAGACGGCGTAGCTGGCCCCGAATTCACCGCTGCCGAGGGGCGGTGACTGCCATGGCGCAGTTGGTGCCACCCTGTGTCGCCTGTGCCAGTGCCACTGGGC
>JAYVNK010000137.1:0-5654 GCA_043758475.1 Comamonadaceae bacterium
GGAATGACGAAAATCCTCCGCCAATTTCCACAGTGTGAAAATGAAACCGCGCATCGCGCCAATGCGCTCGCAAACATTGATTTAATCCGCGCTTCCCTAAAGTTCAAAGGGTATGGTCATCCGGCCTGCCCGGTTCTTACATGCCGGCCTGCTGGTTGGCTGAGGGCTGCTTTACGGTCCCTTTGTGCAGGGCACAACTTCGCCGCAAAACCCGTTTTTTACAAATAATTTGGCGATTTTTTCAACTTGGCGCATAATTGGGTGGTATTGCCGAGAAAAAGGCGTACGCGTTTGCGGTGTTCAGTCAGTTTCCCGTCTGCTTTAAGTCTTGCATTGTTTTTTTATTGCAGATTGATCGTGGGTTGATACAGTAGGTTGATCGTGAGAAGTTTGATCGTGGCAAGGGGCTCCATCGCGTTTTTTGAGTTATTTTCAGGAGTCCCAGCATGGGCAACAAACTTTACGTAGGCAACCTGCCTTATTCTTTCCGTGATGAAGACCTGCAACAGGCCTTCGCAGCTCACGGTTCCGTCTCCAGCGCCAAAGTCATGATGGAACGTGACACGGGCCGTTCCAAAGGCTTCGGCTTTGTGGAAATGGGCAGCGACGCTGAAGCGCAAGCCGCTATCAACGGCATGAACGGCCAGCAGTACGGTGGCCGTGGTCTCGTCGTGAATGAGGCTCGCCCCATGGAGCCACGCGCACCGCGTAGCGGCGGCGGCTTTGGCGGCGGCGCTGGCGGTGGCGGCGGTGGTTACGGCGGCGGCGGCGGTGCCGGCGGAAGCCGTAGCGGCGGCGGTGGCGGCGGTGGTTATGGCGGCGGCGCTGGCGGCAGCCGCAGCGGTGGTGGCGGTGGTGGTGGTTATGGCGGCGGCAGCGGCGGTGGCCGTAGCAGCTACTAAGCACCCGGCTGGCTTTTCTGCCAACCCGTTAGCAAAAAAAGGGGCCCCGGCGGCCCTTTTTTGCATTCTTCTGTGCCTTGCAGCCCACTTGAATGCAAGGCGCTACAGATAATTTAAGTGTGTATTTACAAGGAGTCCCACCATGGGCAGCAAACTTTACGTCGGCAATCTGGCCTATTCCGTCGCTGACAGCGATCTTCAACAGGCATTTGGCGAGTACGGCACCGTCACCAGCGCCAAGGTCATGATGGACCGCGAATCGGGCCGCTCCAAAGGCTTTGGCTTTGTGGAAATGGGTGACGATGCGCAGGCACAGGCCGCCATCAGTGGGATGAACGGCCAGCCGTTTGGCGGTCGCAATGTGGTGGTGAATGAGGCCCGTCCGATGGAGGCCCGCCCTCCCCGCAGCGGCGGAGGTGGTGGCTATGAAGGTGGCGGCGGGCGCAGTGGTGGTGGCGGCAGTGATGGCGGCTTTCGCAGCCCTTACGGCAATGGCCCGCGAGGCGGCGGCCGCAGTGGAGGCGGGGGCGGTGGTAGCAGCTACTGATTGACCGGTACTTACCGCTCTGGGCGGCTCAAAAAGGCTCCTTTGAAAGCCTTTTTTGCATCGTAGCCCTAGTCTAGTATGCATAGTTTGCTATTTATGTAATAGCAAAGGCAGTTAAAAGCAGTTTGCAGCAATCATGGCGGCGCGCGGCGCGGCTTTCTGGGCCGGCCTGAAAAGGCTTTGTCAAACACCGCGTTGGGCAGCAGGCGCAACAGCTTGGCCACCACGCCCATCTGCCACGGGATAACGCGGTAACTCGTGCCGGCCTCAATCGCCTGGAATGCCTTGTCGGCAAAGTCCTCAGGGCGCATCAAAAACGGCATGCTGTACTGGTTCTGGCGGGTAAGCGGCGTGTCGATGTAGCCGGGGCACAGAGTGACCACCTTTACGCCGCTACTTTTGAGCTCAACCCGAAGGCATTCGCAATAGCTGATCAGCGCCGCTTTGCTGGGACAGTTGGCGCCATGCCCGGCAAAGCCGCGGATGCCGTTGACGCTGCCAATGCCCACAAGCGTGCCTGATTTGCGCCGCACCATGGCCTGAATGAAAGGGTGAAACGTGGCGGCCGTGCCTACGTTGTTGGTGGCGAAGGTTAGGGCGATCACGTCAATGTCGCTGCGCTCAGCTGTGTCAACCCCGACGCTGATGCCGGCGCAGGCAACCACCACATCGGGTACGCCCTGCGCGGCCAGGCAAGCCTTGCCTGCGGCCGCCATGGTGTCGGTGACGGACACATCGGCGCTGTAAACTTTATAGCGATCTGTGTTTATTGAATGGGCGCTGGCCCATGCTTCTATTTCTGATGTGCGGCGCGCCACCAGCGCCAGCGCGTAGCCCGCAGCATAAAACCGCCCGGCCAGCGCCTGGCCAATGCCGCTGGACGCGCCTGTGATCAAAACCAGCTTTGGCATATGAACTCCTGATCAGCGGTTGGGCTCGGGCACCAGCAGGCCTTTGACCCGCCCGCGCATCTGAATCACCCGCGCCAGGTTGTCATAGTCCATAACGTCGCCCGTGAAGCGGTCTTTACCGCGTGTCAGTTGCACGGGCTTGTCTGATTTGACCTGCTCGGTGTTCATGAAGGCGTGAAGAAACTCGCCCCTGAACTCCAGGCGCGGCGTGGTTTGTCCGGCTTTTCCGACCACCGCATCGCGCACCACCAGCGCGTTGCCAAACAGCTGCACTTCCGAGCCATCGGCATTGGACAAGGCCCGGTTGGCGGTGGCAATGGTCAACTGGCCTTCTTCGTTGAAGGAGCGGATGCGAACCTGGTCGATTTCCAGCGTGTCGGTGTCGGGGAAATGCCGGGCGTCTGCACCTGTGACCTCGCTTTTAAGACGCCCTGTGGCGTCAAATGTTTTAACCGAGAACTTTTTCATGAAGTAATCGGGGTCGTGCGTTGGCGCACGCTCGGCCTCAGCCGGCATGAAAACCGGCGCGCTACGCACCAGCCAGTAGGTGCCAAGCGCCAGCACGCCCATCAAAATCACGGGCAGGTACAGCGACAGGCGATCCCACGCCCCGCGCAAAAGGCTTATCAACGCCTGCTTTCCTCAATCAGGCGGACATACTGGCCGCTGGCCACCAGCAGCAGGTCACACAACTCACGGGCGGCACCGGCACCGCCCGCCAGTTGGGTCACATGATGGGCTGCCGCCTTGACCTCGGCATGCGCGTTGACGGGCGCACAGGCAAAGCGGCTGCGCGTCATCACCGCCAGGTCGGGCCAGTCGTCTCCCATGGCCGCAGCCTGGTGCCAGCCCAGCCCCAGCGCCTGCAAGGTTTGCTCGGCTGCGGGCCGTTTGTCCTCGGTGCCGTAATGCGCATGTGTGATGCCCAAAGCCGCCAGGCGCACGCGCAGCGGCTTGGAGTCGCGTCCGGTGATGACCGCCGGCGTGATGCCAGCGCGCTGCAGCAGTTTCAGGCCGTGGCCGTCCAGCGTGTTGAAGCGCTTGAGTGTTTCACCGCTCTGCGAAAAATACAGCCCGCCGTCGGTGAGCACGCCGTCCACGTCGAAGAACGCGACGCGGATTCCCTGGGCTTTGAGCAGCAGATCGGGTGGGAATGAAATGGCCGGATTGGGGTATTTTTTGGCCTCGCCGATCTTCGCGAACACCGGGCCACGGCTGGAAGTCAAAGAGGTCATATGACTTTTGCGCGCATCAGATCATTGCTGTTGAGAGCGCCGCACAGCAAGCCATCCGCATCCACCACCAGCACGCTGGTAATGCGGTTTTGCTCCATCATCTCCACGGCTTCCACCGCCAGCGCATCTCTGGCAATGGTGCGTGGGTTGGGGTGCATGACCTGCTGCGCGGTGGTGGCGCGCAAATCAATGCCTTTTTCGACCAGGCGGCGCAGGTCGCCATCGGTGAAGATGCCCAGCACGCGGGCGTTGGCATCGACGATGGCGGTGGCGCCCAGTCCTTTGGCGCTCATCTCGCGCATCAGCTCGCTGAAGCCTGCTTCAGGCAGCACGTGGGGCACGCCGGTACCGGTGCGCATCACGTCACTCACGTGCGTCAGCAATTTGCGGCCCAGCACGCCGCCGGGATGGGAGCGGGCAAAGTCTTCTGCCTTGAAGCCGCGTGCGTCCAGCAAGGCCACAGCCAGTGCGTCACCCAACGCCAGTTGCGCCGTGGTGCTGGCAGTGGGTGCCAGGTTGAGCGGACAAGCTTCCTTGTCGACGCCGCTGTCCAGCACAACATCGGCGTATTGGGCGAGGGTTGATGCCACATTGCCCGTCATGGCAATCAGCGGCACGCCCAAGCGCTTGAGCACGGGCAGAATCGCCATCAGCTCATCCGATTCGCCGCTGTTGGAGATGGCCAGCACCAGATCGACCGGCTTGATCATGCCCAAGTCGCCATGGCTGGCCTCCGCCGGATGGACAAACATGGCTGGCGTGCCGGTAGACGCCAGCGTGGAGGCAGTCTTGCGTCCGATATGGCCGCTTTTGCCCATGCCCATGACAACCACGCGGCCACGCACATTGAGCATCATTTCAACCGCTTGCGCGAACTCAGGCCCCACGCGGCGCTTGAGCCGCGCCACGGCGGCGGCTTCAATGTCAAAGGTTTCGTGCGCCAGCTTGATGGCCCGCTGCGCGCTCGGCCCCAAGCCGTATTTTTCTGCGTCCGGGGAAACGGTGTCTGTTTTTTGTGTGGCCATTGTCGCAACATTTTATAGAGCACCACGGGGTTGGGGTAGCGCCTGCTTGCGCAATTGATAGGATGCAGCCATGACCGCGCTAGAACTCACGCTTTTGTACCTGCTTGCCGCAGTGCTTGGCGTGGTGGCGTGCCGCTCGCTCAAGTTGCCACCGATGCTGGGCTACCTGGTGGTCGGTGTGGTGATTGGCCCCAACGCGCTGGCGCTGGCGCAGAACTCTGAAGGCGTGCGCTACCTGGGCGAGTTTGGCGTGGTGTTTTTGATGTTTGTGATCGGGCTGGAATTCAACCTGCCCAAGCTGCGTGCCATGCGCAGCCATGTGTTTGGCCTGGGGCTGTTTCAGGTGGTGCTGACCATCGTGGGCGCCACGGTAGCCTCGCTCAGCCTGGCCGCGCTGGCACCCCGGCTGTGGGGCATGGGCTGGCAGACCGCGCTGGCACTGTCCAGCGCGCTGGCCATGAGCAGCACGGCCATTGTGGTCAAGCTGATGTCGGAGCGGCTGGAGATGGAGTCCGAGCACGGCAAGCGGGTGATGGGGGTTTTGCTGTTCCAGGATTTGGCGGTGGTGCCGCTCTTGGTGCTGATCCCCGCGCTGGGTGCCTCCACCGAGCAGCTGTTTGAAGCCTTGGCGGTTGCGGCAGTCAAGGCCACGCTGCTGATCACCGTGCTGCTGGTCGGTGGCCAGTGGGTCATGCGGTGGTGGCTCACATTGGTGGCGCGGCGCAAAAGCGAAGAGCTGTTTGTGCTGAACCTGCTGTTCGTCACGCTGGGGCTGGCCTGGCTGACCGAGCTGGCCGGCCTGAGCCTGGCGCTGGGGGCCTTCATTGCCGGCATGCTGATCTCGGAGACCGAATACAAGCACCAGGTGGAGACGGACATCCGACCGTTTCACGACGTGCTGCTTGGCCTGTTTTTCATCAGCATTGGCATGCTGCTGGACTGGCGCATTGTGTTGGAGCGCTGGCCTGTGGTGCTGCTGCTGACAACGATTCCGGTGGTGTTCAAGTTACTGCTCGTGACCAGCCTGGCGCGGG
>JAYVNK010000138.1:0-5648 GCA_043758475.1 Comamonadaceae bacterium
CCCGCGAATACGGGCAACTAGGCGTGGGCTATGCTCAAGTGCACCATCTCTTCCCATTAGCCCAGCGCGACTCGGCACAACCAACACTGCTGTCTGATCTGGCTATCGTCTGCGCAAACTGCCATGCGATGATTCACAGGGGCGGTGAGTCTCGAGAACTGACGTCGCTCATCACATCGCACCATAGGCCGAGTTGACCCTGATTTACGGTGGCGAGTGAACTCACGGTCGCGGCCGAGCCAGGCCAACGCGATAGTTTCCCCACAACGTGACGTCGGCCTTATGCGACCGTTTTACCCGACTTGAGTGATCTCAAAGTTAGGACCACCTATATGCATTTTTTGCCCATTCCAAAAAGGGTCGTCGGTGCCACCCGACCGGTGCGGCGATAGCGCAATGTGACCGGGCTTTGGAGTGGAAGGTGCGCGGCGACCGACGTTGCGCGCCTAAAAAAATGCCCAAGCGAAAGCTTGACGCAATTTTCGTTTTTCGCGCGTGCTTTCACTCCAAAACCGCAGCACATTGCGCTGTCGACGCGCCCCGCGAAACAAGGCGCACGTCACATCACGATGTCAAACAAAGCAGATCAACAAAACGCAAACGCTCCAGGCGCCACAACCGCGCCCTGAATGCCATGCCGCTCCAACGCCTGCGCGACAAACCCGCTGGCCTTCATCTCCTCAACATACGCAGACAATGCAGACGCCGCCTCGGCACCCCGCCCCTTGGGCAAGCCCATGGCTTGCTGAATCACCATGAAGCGGCCCGGCAGAAGGCGCAGGCCGGGCAGGCGCGCGGCGTCGGTTTCCAACTGCTGCTTCACCCCCGCTGCAACTTCAAGCTGTTGGTCCAGGAATGCGCTGATCACTGCTGGCGAGGTCGGTGCCCTGACAATCTGCGCGTGCTTCAACTCACGGCTCAGGTACAGATCGGAGGCGTTGCCCTTGCCGACGGCAACGCGATGCGCTGGACCGCCCACTTCGTCATTGTGATGCACGGCGAGTCTTGCCGCACCAGGTACGCGCCCTCAATCAACACATAGGGCGCGGTGAAGGCGATGCCTTCGCCGCGCATCGGGTCCACCGCAAAAAAAAAACGATGTCGGCGGCTTCAATTTTCACCGCATCCACAGACTTGGCCGCGTTGTCGAACATCACTAACTCAACGTCCACCCCCGAGCCGCTGCGCATAGCCGCGCGCCAGATCGACCGACACCCCCACGGGTGCGCCCGTCACCGGATCCTTGCCCGCCAAGATGGGATTGCCGAGGTTGATGGCAGCGCGCAGCTTGCCGGCGGGGGTGGAGGCGCGTGCGATGGAGGCAGACACTTTAAATTTGCAGGGCGTTGTGCGGGCGCATCAAGGCCGCCCCAGCATAAACCCCGCGTCAACGGGGATCAGTTGCCCAGTGACCATGGAGCCAGCTTCGAGCAGCCAGCACACTGCACTGGCAATGTGTTCTGGCTGGCTGATGGTGCCAAGGGCTGACGCGTTGGCATATTTGCCTTTAACCTGCTCGTAGGCTTCTTCACTGCGACCTTCACGCATCCAGCGGCCGTCAATCATGCCGGGCAACACGGCGTTGACGCGGATGGCGGGCGCAAGGGTGCGTGCCAGCGACACGGTGAGCATGTTCAGCGCCGCCTTGGACAGCACATAGGGCAACGAGCTTCCGCTGCCGGTCAGGCCGGCAATGGATGACACATTCACGATGGCGCTGCCCTGCGGCATGTGCGCCTTCACCGCGCGGGCCATCTGAAATGGGCCAATGGTGTTGACGGCGTACACGCGCTCAAAGTCGGCCGTGGTGACTGCCTCCAGATCGCCCATTGGAATGAAACGTGTGGTACCAGCGCTGTTCACAAGGGCGTCGACATGGCCCCAGCGCGCCACGGCCTGGTTCACAAGCGACCGGCAATCGCTGTCGCTGGCCACATCGGCCTTGACTGCCAATGCGTCCGCCCCCAGGGCGATGCATTCTTTTACTACCTCAGCAGCCTCGTCACCGCTGCGGCTGTAATTGATGAGAACGTGATGGCCGCGTGTGGCGAGCATGCGGGCCGTTGCGGCGCCGACGCCGGTTGCGCCGCCGGTGATGATTGCGATTCTTTTCGTCATGATCCCGTTTTCCATTTGGATGATGCGCGCTATGTTTTTCGGAAATAACGCCGCACCACATGCTCAGCAACACAGGCAGGGCGCTCAATGCCTTCAATCTCAAACGTGATGGACCAGGTCATTTGAATGCCGTCTTCAATGTCGTCCAGTTTGGCCAGCACGAACCGGCCCCGCACCTGGCTGCCCGCGCGCACCGGGTTGGTGAAGCGGACCTTGTTCAGCCCGTAATTGACGCCCACATCGCAAAACGGCAGGATGATGTCGTCATCGTAAAACTTGCCGAGCAAAGACAAGGTGAGAAAACCATGCGCGATGGTGCCGCCAAAGGGCGATTCCTTGGCAGCGCGGGCGACGTCGACGTGAATCCACTGAAAGTCGCCCGTGGCCTGGGCAAACTGGTCAATGCGCTCCTGCGACACCAACACCCATTCAGTGACGATGCTCTCTTTTCCGACCTGGCCGCGTAATTTTTCCAGCGTACTGATATCGGCATTGGACATGGGGGTTTCTTTAATTCCGGGCGGGGGAAGTGGCAGCCGCAGCAGAAGCAGCCGCTTGATCACGCAAGGCCCGCTTCACCAACTTGCCATTGGCATTGCGCGGCAGCGGCACTTCTGACAGTGTGAAGCTTTCGGGCACTTTGTAATCGGACAGCCGCGCGGCGCAAAACGCTTTCAAGGCGTCATTCAGTGTGCCATTCTTCAATTGTCCTGAGCCGGTGCCTTCACGTAGTGTCACAAACGCATGAACCCGCTCACCCAGCACCGGGCAGGGCTTGGCCACCACCGCGCATTCGAGCACTGCCGGGTGTGCATACAGCACGTTTTCGACTTCAATGGTGTAGATTTTGTAGCCACCCCGGTTGATCATGTCCTTTTTGCGGTCCAGCACTTTGACGTAAGCGTCCGCGTCGATGGTGCCAAGATCACCGGAATGCCAGAAGCCCCCGGTGAAGTTGGCAGCCGTCGCCGCAGGATTGCCCCAATAGTCTTTGACCACCATGGGCCCCTTGATCCAGATTTCGCCCAATTCGCCGGGTTTGACCTCGCGGCCCGCATCGTCAAATACCGCTATCTCGGCACAGGCCAGCGTCCGGCCCACAGTGTCGTTGTGCGCCCCAGTGTCGCCCTGCGGCATCAGGGTGGCGGGGGACGTTGTCTCGGTGGAGCCATAACAGTTCATCAGCGCCAGCCGGGGCAACTTGTCCGCCAGGCTGGCGATGGTGGCCACCGGCATCGGTGCCCCTCCATAGGCACCGACCCGCCAGGCGGTCAAATCATGCGTATCAAAATCGGCCTGCAACAGGCACAGGTTGTACATGGCGGGCACCATCAGCGTATGCGTCATGCGTTCACGCGCGGCCAGCACCAGAAAGTCTGCCGCTTTGAAGGCGGGCATGATGACCAGCTTGCCACCGCAGCGCGCCAGGGTCGCCACCAGCGCCACCAGACCGGTGACGTGGCTCAAGGGCACTGCAGCAATCGAGGCGTCGCTTTCAGTGAGTCCCATGCCGATCTGGTAGTGCATGGTGGAATGGACGATGCCCAGATGCGTCAATGTCGCGCCCTTGGGGTTGCCGGTGGTGCCCGAGGTGTACATGATGACGGCAACGTCTTCTTCGTGAACCACGGCTGGCGCTGAGGTGGGAGCGTTCTGCTTCGAATGCACAAGCAGGCCACTGAATTCTTCCGAGCCAATGCAGGCACCAATGGAGACGCGGGCTCTCACCGATGGCAGGTCAGCGCTGACGGGAAGCCTGTCGGCCAAATCGGCATCGTGCACGATCATTACGGCCCCGCAGTCATTGAGCATGTAGCGAAGCCCTGGCGTTTGCTCCCGGATGCTGATTGGCACTGCAATGGCTCCCAGATGCGCGATGGCAAACAGCGTGGTGACAAACTCGCTGCGGTTGCCAATCAGCATGGCAACCCGGTCACCCACGCCAACGCCACGCGCGGCGAGGCCCGCTGCCAGATGGGCCGACACGTCATGCAGTTGTTGCCATGAAAATCGCTCTGGCCCGCACACCAGCGCCTCCCTCTGCGGGCAATGCGCGGTGGCATTCGCCAACAAAGCATGCAGGCTCTTCGGCCGGTCCACAAAGCAGCGCACCACGCGGTCACCAAAGTGCGACTCCAGGCGCATCGCAGGCCACGTGTCATTCCATCGGATCATTTCAATTGTCGACAAATTCAACCCCCCGTTTTGCAAAGGCGCTGCTGAGCGCACCCACTTCAGCCGCATTGCCTGCAGCGGCATTGCCACTGGCTGCACGCACCGCAATACCCTCAAAAATGACGGCCATGCGAAACAGGGCGAACGCAAAATGAAATGGGGTGACGCCATCAGCACGCCCACTTTTACCGTAGTAGTGTTTCAGATACTCTTCCTCCGCAGGAATGCCAAGTTCCGTCAAAGCCAGCCCACGAATGCCGCCGTATTCAGCAGGCAGCGCGTGGTACGCGATGCAATTGAACGCCACGTCAGCCAAGGGGTGGCCCAGTGTGGACAGTTCCCAGTCCAGCACGCCCACCACACGGGGCTCGGTGGGGTGGAACATCAAATTGCCAAGGCGGAAGTCACCGTGGCTGATGGATGTTTCAGACTCATCGGGAAGGTTTTTAGGCAACCAGGCGATGAGCCGCTCCACGTCCGCGTTCTCCCGGGTTCTGGCGGTTTGCCATTGCTTCGTCCAGCGTGCGATTTGACGCGAGAAATAACCACCTGTGCGACCGAAGTCTGACAGCCCAATGGCGGCCCAGTCCACATTGTGAAGGCGCGCCATCGCGTCCGCCATGGCCAGATAGATTTCACGCCGCTCGGCAGCTGCCATGCCAGGCAACGCGTAATGCGGGAACACCCGGCCCTGCAAGCGCTCCATCATGTAAAACGGCGTGCCGACAACATCACGCGCTGCATGAAACAGCAGCATTTTGGGCACCGGCACGTCAGTCGAAGCCAGTGCCTGCATCACGCAGTACTCGCGGTCTACCGCATGCGCGGAAGGCAGTAAATTGGCCGAGGGTTGCTTGCGCAGCACCATGGACCGGTTGTCAAAGTCAACAAAAAATGTCGGGTTCGACTGGCCGCCGGCGATTGGCTCCATCCGCATGGGTCCTTCGAGCCCCTTGATTGCGCTTTTGAGGAATGCTTCAAGGCGCTCTTTCATGTGAGCCCGGCTTCAGTGTCTATGGTCAAGTCAAGCAGCAGCCAGATGGCGGCTTTTTGCCAATGCAGGCCGGGGCGCAGGGTGGCATAGACGCCACCGGCCAACGCATCCGGGGCGACGTATTTAAGTGCCCGCAAGCCAGGGATCTCGTAACGCAGCACGGGCCCTGGCACCACGCGGTTAAGCGCCACGCGAACCGTGTCGGCACTGAGTGCGCGCGCCAGCAGCACGTAAGCAGCCTCATCGCGCGCCACCAGCGTCAAATCCAGCACGCTGCCTTTGTCACCAGCGCGCCCGGTTGCGATGTCACCAACCCTGACCGCCGTCATGACTGGCTCCATTCAATCTCTGGTTTCACCAA
>JAYVNK010000139.1:0-16629 GCA_043758475.1 Comamonadaceae bacterium
GGCAAGCCCGCACCGGGTGCGGCCACAAACGTCACCAGCCCGGTAGCGCTTATCGTGTAATCGGTGGTCAGGGTCTTGAGCACGCCGCCTACATAAATCAGCGGCACACTGTTGGCATCCCACACCGGCTCCACAAAGCCGCCAAAGGTACGTACCAGCTGGAACAGCTTGGTGGCCCCATCACCCACCGCCAGCACCTGCGCGGTCACGGTGTAGTCGTCAGGGTCTGTCCACAAGAACGAATCAAAACCGCCAAAACGCTGGTTAATGAAGCCTGCCAGCGTGGTCATTTCAGTATGGCCCACAGTCTGGCGCAGCACCTCATACGACAGCTTGACCCGATACCGGGGGTAGCTGGCATTGGCTGTGCGGAACTCGCGCTGGCTCACGGACGTTTTTTTGGTCGTGCTCCACACGGGGGCGCGCGTTACCTCCGGCGTCATGCCGGGGAACGTTGGTAAAACAGCGTTGCTCATGATTTAAAAGTTCAGGTTGCGACGTTGTTTTTGCAGGGCAGCCACCAGGTGCTCGCCGTTGTCACGGAAAAGCCGGGCCACACTTTGGGCGTCTGTTGCGTGAATATTCAAAGTGAATGCGCCGCCGCTTGCGTTGCCACCATCCGCCATATCACGGATCACGTCAGCATGCTTGGCAGGCAGCACCATCTCTTTGGCGTGCAGTTGGGTGATAGGGTTCAGCGTGCCGGGGATGTCAAAGCCGCCGGCGGCACTGGCCATGGGTGCAAATGCCATTGCCGCTGCCATCGCAGCAGCACCCGCCGCAGGTGCAAGTGCCGGCCCAATGATGGGAATAGCTGCCGTGCTGGCCACCGCCGCCGAACCCGCCACACCCGCGTTGCCCGTCACTTCACTGAGCTTGGTCACCTTGCCAAAAATCAGGGTCTTGAGCTGCGCCATCATCCAGTCACCAGCCATCTTGGCAATGGCCTGGCTCACCGCTTGCGTCATGGATGACCACAGGCCCTTCATGACCCCGGTCAGATTCAGTCCGCCGTTCATGGCTTGCTGAAACACATTTTGAAAGCCATTGCCCATGGTGTTGACCGCATCCATGGTGTACTTTTGCGAGTCCTTCAACGCCAGCGACCGAATCTCGGTCAGCTTCGCCTGGTGAATCTGTTCCGCCTGCTCAATCTGCTCGTGAATCTGAGCCAGCAGCACCGGGTTCTTGTCTTGGTCCAGCTCGGCCATGCTGAGCCGCTCGGCCAGCGCTTCTTGCGCAATGGCAAAGCGGCGCTGCTCAAACTCAGCCTGCGCGGCCAATACCTGCTGATTCGTCAAAATCCCCATTTGCGCGGCGTCCTGCGTGGCTTTTTCTTCCACGGCCAGGGCGGCCAGGCGGGCATCGCGCCCGGCTTGCACGCCTACCAGGCTCACCTGCTTTTCTTGCTCGGCAATCTGGCGGTTGATGGCCATGATGCGTTTGCCCGCTTCCTCAAACTGCTTGGTGCCCTCGGCATACTTGGCTTGAATCTGCTCCTCAATCGCCAGCTTGGCCTGCATGTTGTTGCGGTACATCTCGCTCTCGGCCTGCAGCTTGGCCACCTTGATATCAAAGGTTTCCTTAATCTGGCTCATCTCCACGTCAGCCGCCTTGCGGGCCAGTGCAGTTTTTTCGCCTTCGGTCAAACCTTTGGCGGCCTTCAGTTGGTTCCAATACTTCAGCTCGGCGGCTTTGGTCATTTCGCGGAACTGCCCCTCAAGCATGCCTTGGCGCGTCAGTGCGGCCTTGTCCACCGCCAGCTTGGCTTCCCATTCGGCCATGCGGGATTTTTCTGCTGCTCCACCCTTCTCGGGCTTGAACTCGTAGTGCTTGCCGCTGTTGATGTCCGGGCCATCCGGCAGCTTGGCGGGCGTGAGTGGCTTGCCAAAGTTCGACTTGAGCTTTTCATACGCGGCGTTGTTTTTGGCAAACTCTTCGTCGCGGGCGCGGCCAATGGCTTTGAACCCGGCAATGTCACCACTCAGCAGGGCTGCGGCCTGCGCCGCCATGGCACCAATGCCGTCACCCATGTCTTTCAGAGTAAGCCAGGTGGCAGCCACCGCAAAGCCAATGCCCTCGATCACCGTGGCAAAAACCTGACCCGCTGCAGGCCCCTCCTGGCTCATGAATGCGCCCATGCGTGTGAAAGCGGGCAGCAAGGCGTTACCAAACTGCACTTCCAGGCTCTTGCCCACCAGGCCGAGGTCGCGCATCTGCGCGCTGTACTGCTTGCTCATGGCCACGCCCTCGGGCCCCACAATCAGGCCCAGCTCGCGGGCGCGGCGCTCGCTCTCGGTCATCTGCTCAGAGGTCAGGCGCAAGATGCCCTTTACCTCGGCCCAGCCCTTGCCATACACCTGTTGGCCGGCAATGTTCTGCTCAATCGGGTTTTTGATTGCCGCCAGCTTTTCGTTCACTTCACCCATAACCTCGGTCACTGGGCGGTATTGGCCCACTGCATCCTTGGTTTTGACGCCTAGCGTCTCAAACGCAGCCGCATTGCTGTTGATCTGTTTGCTCAGTTTTTGCGACGCACCGATGTAAGTGTCCGAGTCCATACCCAGCCGATTCAGCGCCACATTGAGCACACTCGCCTTTTCGGTACTGATACCCAGCGCCTTGGCCATGGCACCGGCGGAGCCATTCCACTCATTGGCGTCACTGATGAACTTTTTGAGCGCACCACCGCCAGCGAGCACCGCCACAAAGCCCATCATGTACTTGTTGACGTTGTTGACCGTATCCCCAATCTTTTTGAATTGGGCATTGATCTGGTCACTGGCCGTGGCAGCGGCCTGTTTGGCCTTGTCCATACCGGCGACAAAGTTGGATGGGTCGGCCGTAATGTCGGTTTTAAAGTCACGACCGTCAGAGCTGCTGGACATCTTTCACCTCACCAAAGAAAAGTCGCTCAAAGGCCGCCAGGGCCTCGTCGCTGGTTTGTGCGGATCGCACGGATTCGGGCGCCGGTATGGCCCCCATGTCTGAGAGCCAGGGCATGGCCGCGCTATCTGCATCGTGGTCAGCATCGTTTGACACGGGTGGTGCAGACGTGTGCACCGGCCCCTTGTAGCCAAGGTAGGCCGCCACCAGCATGTGCACCGGTGGGCTGGCCTGCCACTGGGCTTCCAGCGCGGCCAACGTGGGCAGGTCTAGCTCGGCTCGGATGTGGGGGATAGTCCATCCGGTGTTGGCACTGATGCGGGCGAAGAGTCGAAGCCAACTGCCGGGCTCTTCGCCCCCGCGTTTCCCGATACAGCCGCAATCTGCTCTTCCTGCGCCCGGCGCTTCATGCCTGCAATGTCCATGAGCGACTCGTACACCTCGCCCATGTTGCCCAGGTCAATCAGCTCAGCCACCTCGGCGCGGGTGAGGTCGGGGTAATTGCGCTTGAGCGCCATCAGCGCGGCGTCGATGATGGTGCTGACCGCCTCGGGGTCGGTGCTGGTGAGCGATGGCAGCTTGGCCAGGCGCTCCTGCAGCAGCTCCAAAGCGCCAAGCGACAAGGGTGGCAGCAGCAACGCCTGCCCACCACCAAAGTCCACCAGAACGCCCGGAAGCATTAGCCGGGCTGGGTTCATGCCTGGCTCCAATAGCCCACCGAGCCGGTGCCATCATCCAAGGCTTCAAAACCAAAATCCGCCACGGCGAAGTCTTCGTTTTTGAACGGAATCGCCAGCTTGTCGCTCTGGCAGTTGGTGAGCTTCAAGGCCAGCTTGCTGCCCTTGGAATCGTTGAACAGCAGCACCGAGAACGATGGGCTGTAGCCCATCAACTGGTTGGTCAGGGGCACAATCAGGCCGCTGGCGGTGGTGCTGCTGTACTCGTAGCTGATCAGCACAGCTTTGCCCGCATCCGCTGCAGCGAAAGTGTAAATGCCGGTAGCAATGGCAACTGAATACTGGCCAGTTGTGGGTGCGCTGGCCACACGCGTGAACTGGTTGCCCGACGTGTCCGATACGCCCATGTTGTCTACAAAGGTGCCAGCGCTTGGGGGTGCAATGGTGATGGTGTAGGTAGAAACTGCGGGAATTGTCTGGGGCGAGTCAATGACTGGGCCTTTGAAGCCCACCGTGGGCGTCACGCCAAAGTGCAATGCAGCCAGGGCAGCAATCTTGATGTCGGCCGTCTTGGCGCTGAAGCCCAGCTTGGCTTTGCCACGGCCCCGGTCGATGGGGAACTGGCTCGCGCCGTAAAGCGTTTTGCCCTCGAAACTGAAATCGGTGGACACGTCTTGCATGATGCCAAGGCGGTACGACTGGGGCACGGCAAGCAAGTTGCCGAGTGCGTCGGTTTTGGTGGAGGCAATCAGCACGCCGACGCCGAATTTTTGACTGGTGGACATGGGTTTTCCTTAAAGGGAGAATTGAGGAATGAGGTACGTAAATCGGTAAGCAGCAGGTTTGATGACCGCGTTGATGTCGGCCTCCTGCGGGTCAAACGAGCCACCTTCGAGGCGGCAGCTGTCAGTCAGCGTCTTGAGCACGGCATCACCCACCAAAGCGGTGTGAAAGGCCGCGTGAATCAGCTCTGCAGCGGGCGTGGTGGGCTCGGCACGCACGTAAATGCGCAACTCCACCAGCACGGTGTGCCGGTCCATCTCGCCGCTGTAAGAGTCCACCCGGTCATCGCGGCTGACCACGTTGACGGAAGGGGCCTCTTCGCGGCTCTCGGCATCGGTACGATCGCGGTAGACGTGGCACCCTGCGGGCACGTTGGCCCGCAAAACGGCGTCAATGCGGTCCAGGATCTGGGTCAGGACGGTGGTCATAGGGTGATCTCGGGGTCAAACCTTGCTGAGTCGGGCGGTGGAAAACACGCCGTCATCGGCGGGCAGCGGGTCGTGGCGTAATTTGTAGGTGGCGCCACCACCCGTGCCCGCAATCACCAACGGCTCACCGCGCACCAGGGCGGGCCAGGCTGCCGTCTCGAAGGTGACCAGGTAGCTGCGACTGATCACCTTGCCGCCGTCGATCTCTTCAGCGGGTTGGTCAAAAATCATCTTCCCGGTGACCCTGGCGCCGCCCAGGCTGGGTGTCCAGCTCACGGTGTCGCCAAAGTCGGCCAGAAAGGTGGCTGCATCAGTCGCAAACATGCCCGGCTCCTGGGGTTATCAGGCTACCGGCGCAGGGGCAGGCGCTGCAGCGGCTTGGGCCTGCGCAATGGCCGCCACCAGGGCGGTGATGAGGTCGGCCGGGTTTTGCTGCGCACGCTGTGCAACCAACGCGGCTTGCTCGGCAGCCGTGGCTGCATCACGGTCGCGGGCGTTGGCAAACTCCAGCTTGTGCTGGTGCAGGGCGGCATCGACGTCGTCCAGGGTGCACTCTTCACCGGAGGTGTAGGTGCGGGTGATTTTGTCGCCTTTGTCATTGAGCAGGGCGAGCACGACGACGAAGCCGTCGCGAACAATGTATTTCTTGGCCATGATGGTGGAGTCCTAAATTGAAATGGGAAGATGAAATTCGGTGCAAGACCGGCCAGCGTGAATGGTCAAATTCACAGCTGGCCGGTGGTGGGCCTATCAGGCGGTCAGGCCGTCCGACATGGTGGCGAACGACGCCGCGTGGCGCACGCCAATGTCCAGGCTTTGCAGAGCACGCAGCAACACGCCGCCGCTCTTGTAGACGCTGGCGTCGTACGGGTTGGGCACAATCTCCAGCACACCCCACTCGCCCACCAACAACTCAGACCACGCGCCAAAGAACAGCTCGGAGCAAATGCCCGATGCCGTGCCCTTGGTCAGGGTGCTGCGTGCCTGGTTGGAGCGGGCCATCATGTAGCCGTTAATCTCACCCGGTGTGCCAGAGCGCTGACCCAGGGGCGAGTTGGTCCACAGGTATTGGCCGGTGGTGGACTTGAGCTTTTTGAGCCAGCCAACGGTCTTGGCATTGCCCAGGTAAGCCAGCGACTCTTCAGGCGCATTGGCAAACGTGAGCTGGGTTTCCAGGTCAATCAGGTTGTCAATGGTGAACTGCGCACCGTTGGTGCCGCCCACCACCGAGCCAATGCCGCTTTGGTTGGCAATGCCCAGTGGCACACCACCAGCACCTGCGCCGCTCAGCGCCGCCAAGTCGATGCCCAAGGCCATGGCCGCAATCATGTCAGCGCGGGCAATCATGTCGATGTCGGGCGTGGCCTGCATCAGCATGTTGCGGCTGACCTGGCTGTAGGTGCCAATGGTCTTCATGGTCAGGCTCACTTTGTCAAAAGTGGCTTCACCTTCAGACGTGTTCACGCCCTCACCGGTCCAGAAGGTAGCGGTCTGGCCGGTCTGGCGTGGAATGTCCACCCCACCCACCAAGCCGCTGAGCACAGTAGCGCCCAGCTGCAACACGCGCGCCTTGTTGCGCAACACTTCAATGAAGCTGCCAGGCAACAGGTTGGTGGCAACCATTGCACCGCCGGTTGCCGCTGCGCCCGCTGCGTAGGGTGCACGCTGCGCAAACTGGATGTTGGTGGGCACAAAGAAGCCCAGCTCACCGGTCGCAGAGCGGCCCAGGCGCTTGCTGATTTCGTTGGAGCACTCCAGCTCGAACCCGGCTTGCTTCCAGTCTTTATTCAGACTGGCATTGATCGCGCGGATCATGCTGTAGCGGGCTTTTTCTTTGCTGCTCAGATCGGGGTTGTGGCCGTTGTCACCATTGCTGAAGTCAACGGTGGATTTGTCAGCTGCACGAGCCATCACGATGTCAGCCGCGGTCAGGCGAGCCTGGTCAACCGTGGCACCGCGCTGGATCAAGCCAGCGCGCACGTCGTCGCCCAGGCTGTAGCGCTTGGCCAGCGCCTCGATCTCGCTGATGCGGGTGCGCTCAGACATGGCGCCGCGCTGCTCAACCACTTGCGAGTCATCTCCGCGTGGTGTCGCTGGGGTTGTGAGTGTGGGAGTGGCGCCGCCGGTCGAGCCGGTGGTGCCGTCGGTGGCCTGCTCGCGCAGGATATGACGCTTGAATTTCATGGAAGGCTCCAATGGTTGTTGAGAAAGGGACAGAGAGGGAGAACGCGCCCCGGGCGCTGGGATGGCGCCCGGCGCGGATGCCGGGCTGGTAGCGGCAGCAGACCGGGGAACGATCTGCACGCCGTTTTCGGAAGCGGTGCTGGCACTGCGGCCCGCACCTACGGTTGGGTCAGCCGGCACAGTGACCAGGGACACCTCGTAAGGCTCCCAGTCAAGGGCGGTCAGGGTGTCGGCTTCGGTGTCTTCTTCCCACTTGAAGACCCGGTACATGAATGAGACGTTGGGCAACATGCCGTCAATGGCCTGCTGCATGGCCCACTCGCCGCGGGCATCTTTGCCAAAGCGCACCTTGGCGCGGGCAGTGCGGTCGCTGTCAATGGAGATGCTTTCCACAATGCCCAGCAGGTCGTTCATGTCGTGGTTGAACAGCATGGGCATGCTCTGCTGGCGCACACCCATGCGCATGGCACCCGGGGCGCAGCTCAGAATCTCGGTGCCGTACCACATGGCCACCGGGGTTTCGCTGGCAAAGCTAAGGTTCATCGTCCGGGCTTCGACATCGACCGCACTCCCGGTGTCAGCAGCTCGCAAAGTGATGCTGCGCGACTGTGGGGCCAGGGTGGCTGGCCGCTTCTTTGTGTTCATGGTGTTGTCCTGTGACTTGTGTTTGGACGAAAAAAAACCGCAACGAGTGCGGTTTCTTGGGGTGCCGGGTGTGCTGGGGTGGGGTGGTGTTACACCAGTGTGTTCATCACACCCACAATGCCGCTATAGATTTCCCATTGCAGCGCTTCGAGTCCTCGAACATTGGTGTGTTCATCCACATTGGCGGGGCCAGCCGTGTAGCTGCCAAGCTGCCACTGTGAGTTACCCTGCACCGTGCCCGCCGTGTACACAGAGCCATTGCCGGAGTACCAAGCGCGTCCCACTGCATTTGCCAGCGTCGTGGAGCCCATGTTGGCGTCCAAGTATTTCAGGTGCGGGTGGTTGTAGGCTGCAATGACTGCGGCCATGTCGGTATCCACTCCAGTCACCGGACTGCGGTCCCCACTGGCGATGATGATGATGTTGGGCAGTGCCGCAAACACCGCGTCAAAGTAGGCTTTGTAAGCGGTGCGGCGCGCAGCCGGGGTGAATGCGGCATTGACCGTTGTCTCATCCCATCCCGTCGGGTGAATGCAGAGAATGTCAGGTGCAGCAGCGATTACCCGACCAACACGGCTCAGGATGGTAGTCCCATCATTTGAGGTTTGTAAAAATCCGCCGCCACCAATGCCGCCGTTGTAGGCATCATCACAGCCCAGCATCGCTGCGACTCGATTCACCAAGGCATTGCAGTAGCCGTCACCAGATGCGCCGCCTTGGGTAAAAGAGTCACCTTCGAAATACAGTCGGTAGCTGTTGGGGTTCGAAGGCTTCCAAACGCTGTACTGCGGTGGAATCCAAACGCCCGTATATATTTGCAATCCATGCACACGCACTCGACGCACCTTGTTGGGCTTCGCCGTCCAGTCCAGTACAAGCGACAGATTATTGTTGCCTGTGTAGGGAAAGTAGGGTGCGCTTTGTGACATCTTTGGAAACACTGGGTAGCCATTGACCATTGCCTGCACCGGGTAAGATGCACCATGTTGTTGTTTGCTCAAGGCAATCACCGGTGCATCTGTCATCAGATCAACTGCAAAACTGGAAATCCATCCGCTAGTGACCGGTCCTACCCCATTGAAGCCTCCGCCGCCACCGCTGGCAAAGGCGTAGTCACTTCCACGAATCGCCACAGCAGACATCCCGAACGCATCAATGAGTGGATAGGTAGTGGATGACTGTATTGCCAATGAGCATGCTGCGGGAACAGTAGCCCAAGAGTACGCAGGCGCATCGTTCTGATCTGCCAACTCAGGGTTTACTGGGCCAAGGTACAGCCACGGTATCAGGTCGGCACCGATGATGGGAGCGGCTCCGGTGCCAGTGGGTGCGCTGCCTGCGAGCGTAGTCACACCATTGCTGCTGACATTGGCTACACGCACTGCGCCGTACAGGTTGCCCGCATTTTGGCAAACATACCCTATGCTCAGATTCACCCCTGCTGTCCAAGCAGGTGCTGCATTGAGTGACTTGCCCGTGCGGTAGTTCGCGCCGTTTTGCAGGGATGCAAAAAACTTGTTTTTGATGTTGTGGATATTTGCGATAGGTGCACTTACCCCACCTACCCCTGCCACAGAACCGTCTGCATTGACAACAAGGGTTGCCGCAACCTGCGTTTGATTGGCCCAGTTCGCCGTCGCCACCCCCCGGTTCACCAGCTCATTTGCCAGCGCGTCAGGCACTAGCCAGGGGTTGCCAGCGGCGGTCATCACGCCAAGCACAAGGCCACCATTCACAGACTGGCCCGGTTTGATATTGATGCTGAGTGTCATTTGTCTTGCTCCGATGAAGATGTTTCGTCAGTGGATGGTTCGCTCGCGGGGTCCAAAGACTCCGCAGGATCTGAATTCGCTTCTGCAGCGGGCTCCGTTTGCACTTGGCCCTTTTCGTTGACTTGCGATGGGTCGCTGTCAAACACCAGGTCCAGCTCGGTGGCCAGGTCCAACTCTTCGCGGCGGGCTTTGAGCACGTCTTCGATGTCAGCACCGCCGTTGGTCTGGGCAATCACGTCGCCCTGCGTCATGAAGCCATTGCGCACTGCCGTTTTGTAGGCCTGCACTTCTTTGCTGGGGTCGATCCACTGCCAGCCGCGCGGTTTGAAGCGCGCCGCACGGTATTTTTCCGGGTTGCTGAAGTAGTCGGCACCGGCTTTCCAGGCACCCACCAGTGCACCGGCGTCCAGGAATTCACGGTGAATGTCGACGCGCAAGTTGCGGATGATGAAGCCCTGCAGCACACGGTACATATCGCGGTCATCCAGCAGGGCCATGCGGGCGCTGCTGTAGGTGGCGCTGCTGTAGTCGCGGCTCAGTGCCTCGTAGCTGATGCCAATACCCACGCCCATCTTGCGCACCAGGTAGCGCAAAAAAGGCTCTACCGATGGGTTTGGCGTGGTGCTGTTCATACCCGCCACGTCCTCACCCGGCAGCAGGCGCTGCCAGGTGCCGGGCTCTGTGTCGATGATCTGGCGGCCGTTGTCCACGCCGTCAGCGGCCAGCGGCTCAGGGCTGCGAATAAAGCCGACGATGTTGGCCGACGCACGCGCCTTCACCACTTCGGCTTCTTCGTAGCCCGCCACGTTGTGCAGGTTGCGCAGCACACTGTGAAACCAGGGCTCGCCACGGGTTTGCGGCCAGCGCTCCACAATGTACAGGTGGATGATGTCTTCGGCTGGCACCCGCATGAAGCGCGATGGCTCAAAGGTTGCAAACTGGTAATCACCAGGGTGGTGCGGGCTGAACCAGTAAGCCACAGGGCGGTGCCACTGGTCAATCTCCACGCCCATGCGAATGGCATTGCCGCTGGGGGCCCGTGCTGTCTGCCATTGGTCCAGCAGGCGGTCGGCCTCGATCACTTCCAGCGCCAGGGGCACAGCGCTGCCACCAAAAGGCTGGCGGACTTTGCGAATAATGACTTCACCCGCGGTCACCAGTTGCACCATGGCCAGGCGCTCAATGTCGCTGAAGCTGAGCAGGCCCGCCGTGTGGCACATCTTCTTGTCGGTCCAGGTTGCATAGGCGTTTTCAATGCTGTCATTGATGGCCCCCTGCAGCTTGCCCCGGCCGTTGACCACCATGGCCTGCAGACCAATGCCGTTGCCAATGACGTTGTTGGTGATGACGCGCACAACGTTCTTGGCGTATTCGTTGTCGCGCACCAGCTGGCGACTGCGTGCACGCAGGACGCGCAGCGAGGTCAGTATCTCGCTGTCCGCGCTGGTGTTCATTGCGGTCCAGTCGCCCGTCAGGCGGTTGGATGCGGCACCGTCATAGGCCCGCTGCTGTTGTTTCAAGCGGTCACGCGACACATCTGCAGCACGCGCGGCCTGGCGCTGACCATTCCAGCGGTCCAGTACCAGGCTGCGCTTGACGGTCAAGTCAGGCACAACGGCGCCGGTGGGCAGTGCGACGCGGGCCGCAGTCTGCCAGGACGGTGGGGTGGTGTTCATGTTCATGGGCGCTGAAAGCGGGTGTATAGGTTGCGGGGGTTGCCCAAGCCGTTGGCAATGGAGCTGGCGGCTTGCTCGCCCATGACTTTGGCTTTCCAAAAGCTGTGCAGTGTCATCAGTTCGGCAATGGTCTGGAACTCCATGGTTCGGCCGGCAATGTCGTACCGCTTTACCTTGCCACCCGTGCTGTTGAACGTGGCCATGGCCGCCTCACACGAGGCCAGCGCAATCTGCGCCATGCTGCGGGTATCGAACCCCGCCGTCATGGTCAACAAGTTGGGCGTGATGGTGAGCTGACCATTGCCCACCGTGATGCGCTCACCACCCGCGTTGGTCAGGTAGGCCGTCCAGGCGTACAGCCCGGCACTGATAGCCAGGCTGGCCGCGGCGGTCAGCGTGGTGGTCCACTTGGCGCCCGATGCAGTCGCCGTCAGGTCCAGCACCACCGCGCCGCGCAGTGCGTAGTGCAGCGTCCACCCCGTGGCGTCCGCAGTGCGGCCATCCTGCAGCGCAATCGGGTCATCCGACCAGGCTGCGCTGTCTCCGCTTGGCAGGGTTGCAAAAATATTCATGAAGGGTTACCACTTTTTGGCGTTCCACCCACCCGATGAACGCGGTGGCGTGGGCGCTGGTTTTGCTCTTGCAGGTGCAGGGCGGGACACCGCGGGTGCCCTGACCTCCACCACGTCAGGCGCGGCGTCTTCGCCGGCCGCTGCGTCCGTTGCTTGCGCGGCCGTTGCTGGCTTATCCTGTGCAGGCGTCTGCACCAGCGGCGGTGCCTCACCCCACAACGCCGGTTGTTTGATGACCGACTCTTCGGCTTCCCACCGCTCTTCACGCCACAAGTTGATCTTCAAACTGCGCGACGCGTGCAGGCAATACACCTCGCAGTCCAGCGCCTCATTGCGCCGGCCACTCAGCAGCTGCCACACCAGCCGATTGCGCACGGTCTTGTGCGGCACCTTCACTTCGCTGGTCAGCTGGTCGTAGTAGTCGGGCCGCACGGTTTCATACCAGTGCATCCGGCCCGGTCCATTGCCCAGCAGCTTGATGCGCCCCGCCTGTGCGTCGGCCCCCAGCAGCAAATCCTTTGCTACCTGCGTGCCCACCAGGTAGGGCTTCACACCAGAGGGGTGCGGCCTGTTGCGCTGGTTGGTGTCAATGCTCAGCTTGGGCGGCGTAAACACATCGCGCTTGGGGTCGTGGCTATCACCCTTGATGGCCATGAAGCCCTTGCCCAAGCGCCGTCGCACGTAGCTGTAAACCGCGTCCTGCGTCTGCCCGTCCGAGCTGTCCACGCTTGCCGCGCGTATACGCAGCACCGCACCGCTGGCGTGGGGAAAGCCACCCGACAGCAACTGATCCAGATCCCACCAGGCCCCGCTTTGCGCTTTGTCCAGGCGGCCGTCATCGTTCCACTGCACCACCAAAGTGCGCCCAGGAATCTCTCCCCACCACACCAGCCAGCTCTCTTCGCCACGGCCCCAGGCGCGTATGACCACAGCCAGGCGGTCATGCTGCACGTCCACCCCGGCAGTCAGCACCACGCCACCCCAGGGCACGCTCAGCTCGGCGTAGCGCTCGGCACGTTCTTTTAGTGCATCGCGGGCAGGCACCGTGCTCTTGTAGGCATAGGCCAGCCCTTCGGTGTTGTTGCGAAAGCTGCGGATCTTGGTGTCATCACCCTGCGCCATCGCGTGTTGCGCCGTCAGGTATTTCTCAACCAGGTTGCGCAGGGTCGAACCGGGAAACGGGCTGTACAGCTCATTGATCGCAAACCCAGCAATCCCATGAAAGGCCGCAGAGGCTTTCCAGACGCCTTTGCGTACAGCCCGGTTCTTTTCCTCATTGGTCCACAGCGCGCCGCAGTGCGGGCAGCAGTAGCGGGCGCTGTGAGAAATCGAATGCCCGAACACCTCATGAGTGATGGCCGGGTCTTCAATCCACTTGACGTTTTGCCAGGCTAGCACCTGCGGCTCTTCGCACGCATGGCACGGCACCCAAAATTCCCGCTGGTCACTCCCCTTGTATGCCGAGTCCACCCGGCTGAATCCGTCAATAGTGGGCGTCCCACCGTAAATAATCTTGCGCCGGGAGAACGTCTTGGTCCGCTCTTCCAGCAGGGTGATCGTGTCGCCCTGCTCTTTCACGTTGGTGTTGGAATCGTCCGGCTCCTCCACCGCCACCACCGACGCCGGGGTGGACTTCACCGAGTCCGGGCTGTTGGAGCCCACCAAGTTCAAGAAGCCGCCAGGGAAGCCCTTGTGGTCCCAACTGTTATCACGATCGCGGGCCTTATGCACCGGGATCTTGGCGGCCAGCCGGGGCGTGACCTCGACCATCGGGACAAACTTTTCACGCTCAAATTTCTTGGCACTGCCCTCCTTCGAGAACATGATGATCATGGCGCAAGGGTCAATGTCGATGCGCTTGCCAATGTAGTTCAGCAGCACACCATCGGTCCAGGCCACCTGCGCCGACTTCCTGCACACCACCTTCCACACGTTCGGGTCATCCAGCGCTTCGTGCATCCCCTTAACCCAGGGCGTCAGGTCCGGGTTGTATCGCCCAGGCCGGGCCGATGCCTTAGCCGACAGCTGGCGATATTGCCGCGCCCATTCCGTCGTGGTCATGCGACGCGGCGGCGCCACCAGGGCCACCATCCGGTGCAGCAATGCCATGCAGCTCGGGCGCGTATCGAGCGAGCTGCTGGAGGGTATCGTGGGTGTGGTCATTTAAAACGGTCAGGTCTAGGTCGATGGCATAGAGCACATCCAGATCGGCCTTGAGCTTGTCGTCGCGTGCCAACAGCTCGGTTCGGAATGCCACCACCATCTGCGTCAACTCGGGTTCGAGCTGCGCAATATTCACCAACTGGCCACGCTTTTCTGCCAGCAGTAATTCTTTCAACTCACGGTCTACCTTCTCGGTAAGCACCCGTTCGCGGGTCAGGTCCATACCGTCGTGCGACTTGTGACCGGATGCAACACCCCGCAGCTTGCGGATGTACGCAATGCGGATCTCTTCAAGCGTCGACGTCCGCGCGTCAAGCGCCAACTCCGCCAGGTGCTTGCTGACTTCGCCCTGCGAGAGGTCCAGGTGGGCCGCGATCTGTTTCTGTGTGGTCAAGTTATTGCCCCCCTGCATCTGTCAAAACTAGAGATTTTTCGGGGTCATGGATGCCGCGTGAAAACCGGCCAAAAGGGACCCGCGGATTTTTAACGCGACAGGTACTTAATCTCATGAACCAGGCGGTCCTCGAAGTTCTCAGCGATCAGGCGCATCATGATGTCCTGTATCTTTGCGTTAGCATATGCACCACCAACGCTGGGGCCATACAGCTTCTTGGCAGGCAGGCTATGCCAGCCACCACGCCCACCCTTCTTGTAATGCTTGGCCATACGCAAGATGATCTTGCCAGCCGCCTTGTCCTCAATGAACACACCCTGCAGGCCGTTCTGCCGTTGCGCCAGGAATGCGCCCTTGATCAGCTTTTTGCTGCCGTGCACCTTGACGGTTACACCCGCCTTACTCTCACGCGCACCAAACTCCACCAAGCTCTTGGTCTTGCGCCGCACCTTGACGGTGGTTACCAGCCGATTGGTGCTTGCCTTCCATACGGTGCATGCTGCTTTAATTTCTGAGGCGGTGAAGTTGTAGCCATCTGCCGGCATCTCACGCGATGCAGCTGTGACAGTCATATCACCCACACGGTTGAGGGCGCGGGGTATGGCTTTGTCGACCACATCGCGCTTATAGCTGTCCATACGGCGCAGCACATCACTGATGTTGTCTCTGACATCAACTTGCATGGCGGCCTCACCAAAGAAAAACCCCTGCAAGATAGTGGTCCTGCAGGGGTTTATGCATGTGGCTCGGTGCGCGAAGACACGGAAACCACACAATGCCTGAAATATACACATAAAGTCTATGTGGAAGAACTCTTAATTTGCTTCTTTTCAGCCTGATCGTTAAACCACTGTTGCAAAACATGATCGGCCTGATCCAGCTGGGCCTTGATCGTTGACTCGGCGCGACTCATACGCCTGGCAGCCTCACGAATGCCGACACCCGCGATATAGATCAGCTGCAGCGTCATATACAGGTGACCACGACCCAGCTTCAGCGACTCTACCGCCTGATTCGTCTTTTCAGCATCAATGTCATCGACTGGCATGATGGATTCACGACTGGTATCCACGCGCTCATTCAACAGCACCGATGTGGTCGCATAGCCAAGGCCGCCCCGGCTTTCGCGGTCCTTCCAAAGCGCCCAATTCTCCAGGCGGTGCTTGATGTATTCAATGCGCGCCATTGGTAGCCCCTTGAAATACTTCAGCGAATATGCAAACGTGTGCACAACCAAAGGTCACCATGGACTGCGCCACATCACGCGCCACTTCTTGTAGGCCAAACGGCGTGCCCACCACATGTCCACGCTCAAAGGCGTAAAACATATTGGGCTCACCACGGATGCCCCGGCGCACCAGGTTGTAGACCGCTTTGCCATACGCCGGCACCATCACCACCGGCTGCCCATTCACCTCCTCGATCAAACCCTTCTCTCGCAACTGGATGGACTTATAGGTCTCAGGCATCCGCGTCTTGATCAGGTCAATGCCCGCCTTGACCATGGTCTCGATTTCGGATTCAGTCAAATTTGTGGTCCTAGTGTCCATACTGTCCAATCCTTTCTATAGAGATGTAATGAGTGAAGCTGCGCCCCCGCGAGCGCGTGTGTGCCCGCACCCCCGCCCACCTGCACATCACATGTTTAGGCGGGGTGTATTCACGATGGGCAATGCAGCAGCTTCAACCGGCAAAACTGGTAAAAGCAGTGCTCTTAAGGCTCTATAGAAACCCGTGGCCACCGTGGACACTTGGACACCTACGTCATAGGCCCGTGCACAGACGTCCCCGCCACCGCACCGCACACACATCTGCCAATCTTGCGTCCTGATGTGTGATTGATACGGCGCGTTTCCTGAGCCGTGACCTGTTGGTCAAAACGGTTCATCGTCTGCACCCTTGTGTTCGCCATTGGTCCCCGATGGCTCTGCGCCACCACCACCTTCGTCCATGGCCTCAGCAGGCTCCACAGGCGGCCAATTGGCCGGACGGGCATAACCCCATGCCCGCGCCCCGTTAATCTGCCTCTTGACCCGCTGCCAGCCCTCGTGGTCCAGCCAGCTGCGCACCTGCCCCTCCAAAGTAGACGTGCTCTTGGCTGCGTCCACACCCAGTGCCAGCACCAGCTGCGCAATCGTCACAAAATCCGTCAGGGTATTCACAACTGCACCAATGCCGTTCGCCACCGGATCACGGGTCAGCACATGCGTCATCTCGCTCAGCACCGCGGTCTCCACCAGGCGGCTTTCTTGCATAGGCACAAACAAGCGCAGCTCTACATCCGGGTCAGGCGTGTAGGCCACACCTTGCTGGTACAGCGCAAACGCCTCTGCCAGCAATTGGTCCCGAAACTTTGTGAGCCATGGAATGTTGATGCGCTTGCGCACCGGTACCGGCCAAAACCGCCGGTTGCCCGTGCGATCTCGCAGATAAGTGTTTTCGTTCGTCG
>JAYVNK010000140.1:0-5601 GCA_043758475.1 Comamonadaceae bacterium
GCCACCGAGATGGCTTGGGACGTGATCGACAACACCATGCAGGCCTTCGGCGCAATGGGCATGACCAGGGAATTGCCGCTGCAGCAGATGGCTAATCAGTCTCGGCTTGGGCGCATCTATGAAGGGCCCAACGAAATTCACCGATGGGTCATCGCTCGTGCGTTTCTGGATCTGAAGCGCTGAGCAGTCAGGGTGCAAATGCGCGCCGGAATGTTACGCGATGAACCGGTAACTGCCCAGACGCGCCGGGCCTGGATTCCACGATGACGGGTTGTCCCAGTGACCTGGACAGCTGGTCCCCGATCAGGCGGGCGAATATGTCACTTGCGGACCCAGGACCGAAGGCGACGACGATCTTGACCAGTTTGGCCGGCCATTCTTGGGCCGCGGCCGCACCTGTGAATAAATATGCAGCGAGTAGTACTGCAAGCTGGAAGATGCGTTTTGTCATGGATGTGTCTCCAGAGCAGATCGGGTTGAATGAATAAGTGGTCAATGATAAAGCGGCGGCGCGAGCGTCATGGATCGATGGATGCGCTCCACCGGTCGCCCCAGTCCTTTGCCTGCTGCGTGTCCCGCCGGTCGCGCTTGGTCGGGCGTCCCTGGGTGAGGCTTAACGCGGGCTCGGGGGCCAGGCGGCGCTGCTCGGCGGCGCTGGCGCGCTGGGCAATGGACTCGGGCGTTTCAGCAAACAGCAGCGCGGCCACCGGGGCCGGGCCGCGTTTGTCACTGACCGCCAGCACCGTCACGGTTCGGCTGATGGCGTTGGAGCGCATCTGCACCAAGTCGCCCGCCTTGACTTCACGCGCCGGTTTGACGGCCACACCGTTGACGTGCACGCGGCCTTTGTCGATTTCTTCACTGGCCAGGCTGCGTGTCTTGTAAAAGCGGGCGGCCCACAGCCATTTGTCAATTCTGAGTCGTTCCATTGCACAGGAGTGTGTTTTTAGCCATAAATGGGGGTCAAATATGCCTCAAGCCCCCGTGGGATGTGCATAAACAGCTTCTAAATATATAGCATCAATGAATCGCAGCCAGCCGCCACAGCGACGTGACTTCGCGTGATCTGGCAGCAAACAGCGGGTCGCTGGCATCAGTCGCCTTGGGGTGCTGCGGCTTGGCATCGATGCGGCTCACCACCCTGAGTCCATGGCTCTCAAACGCGGCCAGCAGCTCGGCCCGGGTGCGCAAACCCAGGTGCTCGGCCAAGTCTGACAGGATGAGCCAGCCTTCGCCTTTGGGCGCCAAGTGCGCGCCCAGGCCGGTGATGAAGCCTTTGAGCATGCGACCGCCTTCGTCATACACCGCACGCTCAATCGGCGCGCTGGGCCGCGCCGGCAGCCACGGCGGATTGCACACTATGAGGGAGGCCAGGCCTTCGGGGAAAAGATCGGCCTGCATGACCTGCACCTTGTCCTCGACGCCCAGGCGGGCGAGGTTTTCGCGTGCGCAGGCTAGCGATCTTGGGTCCTGGTCTGTGGCCAGCACCTGGCCCACACCACGGCGCACCAGCACCGCAGAAAGCACGCCCGTGCCGGTGCCTATGTCGAAGGCCACTAACGAGGTTTGCCCAGACGGTGGCTTCGGCAGATGGGCCGTGGCCACCAGATGGATGTATTCCCCGCGCAGCGGCGAAAAAACGCCGTAGTGGGGGTGAATGCGGTTGTTGGGCGGTTCGCCCAGCGCGGCAATTTCAACGCCTTTTTTGCGCCATTCGTGCGCGCTGGTGATGCCCAGCAGCTCGCGCAGGGAGGCGATGGAAGCGCTGGCGCTGTCAACCGCGCTGCCCTCAACCGCCGCACCCCAGGCCTCAGCGCAAGCCAGCCGCACATCGGGCGCGCGGCGCAGGGGAATACTGTAGTCCGCATTGAACGGCACCAGCAGCATGCCCAGCATGCGCGATCGCTGCGACTGCGCCAGGCGGTGCAGGTTGAACGCGTCGCCCAGCGCCACGGGTTCGGCGGATTTTTTGCGTTTGCGCGCAGGCGTGTTGTCGGCGCGCCGGGCCAGCGCCTGCAGCAGTTGGCGGGCGTTGTGGAAGTCCCCGCGCCACAGCAGCGCCGTACCTTCGCAGGCCAGCCGGTAGGCGGTGTCTGCCGTGGTGGTGTCGTCAGCCACAACCACGCGTTTGGGAGGTGGCGCGCCCCGTTCTGAGCGCCACAGCGCCACGTGCCCGGTCCCGCCTTCTTGCCAGTGGATGGCTGGCGGGGAACTGGCGACGGGTTTAGTTTTGGAAATGGGCACACCCTGCTTTTAACAGATTGGCCAATGCGGCGGGTCGCACGACGGCCAGCGCAGGGCGGGCGGCGGCGTGCTTTGCGGTGAAATATTGGGGCATTCCCTAGCGGGCGCGGGTGTGGACGCACGGAAATCTGAGCATGATTGGGTGCATTATCTGGTGTTGATGAAACTTTTGGAGAAAACGATGCGTCGCGATGCTTTTCTTAAATCCATGGCTGCCTTGGCGGCCACCGGGGTTTTGCCGCTGTCGGCACGGGCTGCCACCCATGTCAAGATGATGATCCCTGCCAACCCTGGCGGCGGCTGGGACACCACAGGCCGCGCGCTGGGCAAGGCCATGCAGGATGCCAAAGTGGCCGATACGGTGACCTATGAAAACAAGGGCGGTGCCGCCGGTGCGCTCGGCCTGGCCCAGTTTGTCAACGGCAGCAAGGGCGACGCCAACGCCATGATGGTGATGGGTGCCGTGATGCTGGGGGGCATCATCACTGGCAAACCACCCGTGTCGCTGAGCGTAGCTACCCCGCTGGCGCGCCTGACCAGCGAATACAACGTGTTTGTGCTGCCCGCCAACTCGCCCTTCAAGACCATGAAAGACGTGGTCGAACAGCTCAAGAAAGACCCCGGCAGTGTGAAGTGGGGCGGCGGCTCCCGTGGCTCTACAGAGCACATTGCTGCGGCCATGATTGCCCGTGAAGTGGGTGTGGACCCCGCCAAGATCAACTACGTGGCTTTCCGTGGGGGCGGTGAGGCGACCGCTGCCATTTTGGGGGGCAATGTGACCATCGGCGGCAGTGGCTACAGCGAGTTTTCTGAGTACATTGCCAGCGGCAAGATGCGCGCCCTGGCGGTCACTTCCGCCACGCGGCTCAAGGGGGTCAGCGTGCCCACGCTGAAAGAGCAGGGCATTAACGTTGAAATTGGCAACTGGCGTGGCGTGTATGGTGCGCCTGGCATCACGCCAGACCAGCGCAAGGCGCTGATTGAGATGCTGGTCAAGGCAGTCAAGTCCAAAGCCTGGACTGAAGCGCTTGAGAAAAACAACTGGACATCCGCCGTGCTGACCGGCGCTGATTTCGAGAAATTCGTCGATGACGACTTTGCCTTGCTGCGCGCCACCATGATCAAGTCGGGCATGGTCTGAACGCTCGGGCAGGCACTGCAGGCCGGTACAACATGACGCAACATTCCCCTTCATCCATTTTGCTGCAAACCCTGGTGGGCGGCGGCGTCGTCGTGCTGGCGTTCGGCCTTGGGGCTGGTGCCATCGGCATTCCGTCGGCGGCGGGCTACGCCGGGGTTGGCCCCAATTTTTTACCCTGGCTGGTATCCGCAGCCTTGCTGCTGTGTGGCGGGTTCATGGTGTACGAGGCCCGCACTGGCGGCTTTCGGGATATGGAAGACAGCGATGGTGAAAAGCCCTATTGGCCAGGTTTTGTCTGGATGTCGGCCGGCCTGCTGGCCAATGCCGCGCTCATCACCACGATTGGTTTCATCTTCAGTTGCGCCCTGTGTTTTTTGATGGCCTCGCGCGGTCTGCGCAATGCGGCAGGCCAGCCGGGGCTGGGCCTGAGGTCGTGGGTGAATGACGCGGTGACTGGTTTGCTGATTGCCGCGCCCGTGTACTGGATGTTTACCAAATTCCTGGCCATCAATCTGCCGGGCCTGACACAAAGCGGTTGGCTGTGATGGACATCTGGAACCAGCTGATGCTGGGGTTTGCTACGGCAGGCACGCCGGTCAACCTGCTGTGGGCATTTGTGGGTTGCGCATTGGGTACCGCCGTGGGTGTGCTGCCCGGCATTGGCCCCGCCACAGCGGTGGCCATGCTGCTGCCTATCACTGCCAAGGTGGACGCCACGGCCTCCATGATCTTCTTTGCCGGTATTTATTACGGGGCCATGTATGGCGGCTCTACCACGTCGATTCTGCTCAATACCCCGGGTGAAACCGCCAGCATGGTCACGGCCATGGAAGGCAACAAAATGGCCAAAAGTGGGCGGGCCGGTGCGGCGCTGGCCACGTCGGCGATTGGCTCGTTTGTGGCAGGCACCATTGCGACGGTGCTGGTTACCCTGTTTGCGCCCGTGGTGGCGGAATACGCCGTCAAGCTCGGTCCGCCTGAGTATTTCATGCTGATGTTGCTGGCCTTCACCACGGTCAGTGCCGTGCTGGGCCAAAGTACTGTTCGTGGACTTGCTGCGCTGTTTGTGGGGCTGGCTGCAGGGCTGGTGGGGCTGGACCAGATTACCGGCCAGGCGCGCTATACCGGTGGTGTGCCTGAACTGCTGGACGGCATTGAGATTGTGCTGGTGGCGGTGGGTTTGTTTGCAGTGGCCGAGGCGCTGCACGCAGTGCTGTTTGAGGGCAAGGTGGTCGATTCTGAAAACAGGATGAGCCGCGTCACCATGTCCAAAAGCGACTGGCGCAGGTCCATCCCCGCATGGTTGCGTGGCACGGCCATTGGCGCACCATTCGGCTGTATCCCCGCAGGCGGCACCGAGATACCGACTTTCTTGAGCTACGCGACCGAGAAAAAACTCGCCAAAGGCGAGAACCAGGCGGAATTTGGCAGCAAGGGTGCGATTGAAGGCGTGGCCGGCCCTGAGGCTGCCAACAACGCGACGGTTACCGCCGCACTCATCCCGCTGCTGACCCTGGGCATTCCCACCTCCAACACCACGGCGATTTTGCTGGGCGCATTTCAGAACTACGGCATCCAGCCGGGGCCGCAGCTGTTTACCAGCTCGTCTGCGCTGGTATGGGCGCTGATTGCGTCGCTCTATATCGGCAACGTGATGCTGCTGGTGCTGAACCTGCCGCTGATTGGCCTGTGGGTCAAACTGCTCAAGGTGCCTAAGCCACAGCTTTACGCCGGTATTCTGATTTTTGCCACGGTAGGTGTTTACGGCATGCGCCAAAGCGCGTTTGACTTGTTCCTGCTGTACGCCATTGGTGTGCTGGGGCTGGTGATGCGCCGTTTCAACTTCCCCACTGCACCGGTGGTGGTGGGCATGATCCTGGGGCCATTGGCCGAAGCGCAGTTGCGCAATGCCATGTCGATCGGCGAAGGCAGCGCCATGGTGTTCTTGCAGCGGCCCGTGTCGCTGGCACTGCTGCTGGTGGTTATTGGCGTGCTGGTATTGCCACGGGTGGCCAAGGCCTGGTCGAAGAAAAAACAGAACTTAACTGAAACCCGTCGAGCCCCTTGAAGCTGATGAAACTGAAAATGGCCCCCAATTCCCTGTTTGCGATTCTGCTGCGCAAGCCGTGGTGGATCAGCATCGGGCTGGTGGGGGTGATCGCGCTGGCAGCGCGGGCGCTGGTGCCGCAGCCCTACACGGCGTTTGGCATGATGGG